>JBEEGD010000018.1:0-3585 GCA_041166685.1 Acidimicrobiaceae bacterium
ACTGCTGCCTCCCGTAGGAGTCTGGGCCGTGTCTCAGTCCCAGTGTGGCTGATCGTCCTCTCAGACCAGCTACGGATCGTCGCCTTGGTGAGCCGTTACCTCACCAACAAGCTAATCCGCCGCGGGCCCGTCCTTGGTCGGAGGCCGAAGCTACCTTTTCCAACCGCCCCGAAGAGCTGTTGGGCCATTCCGTATTAATCCGGGTTTCCCCGGGCTATCCGGATACCAAGGGTGGGTTGCCCACGTGTTACTCACCCGTTCGCCGCTTTCCCCTGGCCGAAGCCAGATTCTCGCTCGACTTGCATGTGTTAAGCGCGCCGCCAGCGTTCGTCCTGAGCCAGGATCAAACTCTCCGTGAAGAATGGTTGCCGGCAACCTGCACCGGCGATCCTTTCACTTCGAGCTTGTGCTCTTCGAAAAGAGCAGTGCTCAAAGGTCGTCTCCACGCCCTTTTGAGGGGACGCTTCGACGACGAGGTCAATGCCCTGTTCCTCTCCTACTCGGCACCGTTTTACGAGTGCAGGGCAGGGTCGGTCCAGGTCTCGACGTATCGAAGAACGTTCGCTGTTGAGTTTTCAAAGACCGGTGCCGCGTCTTGACGACGGCGCAAAAAAAGCCTCCGACTCGCGCCAGAGGCCTCCGAGGGTGCGAATCGTAACAACTACGAGTCGGGCCGGGAGGCTCCTTGGTCGAGTTACAGGGTTTTCCTACGCCGGCCTTTCGGACGGCCGAAGAAGTATAGCGCCCGCGCCTATGCTGTCAAACGGGCAAACCGGCGCTTACCGACCTGCAAGAGCGCCCCCGCGAGCACATCTCGCGGCACGTCGAGCCCCGGCGCGGGCTCGCCGTTGACCTTGACCCCGCCCTGCTGGATCAGACGCCGCGCCTCGGAGGTCGACGACACGCCGAGGCTTGCGACGAGGAACGCGGGCAAATGGACCGGATCCCCCTGTGGGAGCGCCAGATCCGGGACATCGGCGGGCGCTCCGTGGTGGCGGACGACCCGCGTGAAATGCTCTTCCCCGGCCTGCGCACCGTCCTCGAGGTGCCAGCGCGCAGTGATCCGCCGTGCGAGCTCGAGCTTCCAGGCCAGCGGGTCGGCGGGATGCTCGCCTCCGACGAGCATCTCCCACCACTCCGGCAGCGCCTTGTCGGGGATCGACATGGTCTTGCCGAACATCTCCTCGGGAGGCTCGGTGATCCCGATGTAATTGCCGCGCGACTTCGACATCTTCAGCTCGCCGTCGGTGCCGACGAGGAGCGGGAAGGTGATCACGACCTGAGGATCCAGGCCGTACTGCGGCATCACGTCCCGGCCCGCGAGCAGGTTGAAGCGCTGATCCGTGCCACCGATCTCGACGTCGGCTTCGATCGCGACCGAGTCGTAGGCCTGCATGACCGGATAGAGCAGCTCGGAGAGCGAGATCGGGACGTGGGTCGCGAATCGCTTGGCGAAGTCGTCGCGCTCGAGCAGTCGAGCGACGGTCATCGTTCGCGCCAGCCGGACCGTGTCCGCGTAGGACAGCTTGCCGAGCCATTCGCCGTTCAGTCGCACCTCGGTTCGGTCCCGGTCGAGGATCCGGAATGCCTGCTCCGCGAAGTAGGTCGCGTTCTCATCGAGCACCTTGTCGTCGAGGATCGGGCGCTCCTTCGAAAGACCGGAGGGATCGCCGATCCGGGCCGTGTAGTCGCCGACGATCAGCACGACCTGGTGCCCGGCGCGCTGGAAGTCGGCCAACCGGTCCAGCACGAACGCGAAGCCGAGGTGGATGTCCGGGGAGGTCGGGTCGATGCCGAGCTTGACCCGAAGAGGCCGCCCGAGTTTCAGCTTCTCCTCGAGGCCGCCGGCAGGCAGCACGTCGACCGCGCTGCGGGTCAGATCGTCGAGGCCCATGGCCGGGCTAGACTACCCCGGTTCTGGCGCTCCTCCGGAGAAATCAGCGCCGGCCTCGTCGTCGGCGGATCCGCAAGCTCAGACTCCTCGCCCTTCTCGTCATCCTCGGGCTGCTGGGCACGGCGTCCTTCACCGCGGGCCTTCTGACCGCGGTCGCCGCGAAGATCCCCCAACTCGACCCGACGAAGCAACACCAGGAGGCGAACACGTATGTGTACGCCGCGAACGGCCACTCCGTGCTCGCGATCCTCCGCGGCGAGCAGGCGCGCATCGTCGTCCCTTCGAAGGCGATCTCACCGTGGATGACCCACGCGATCGTCGCCGCCGAGGACAAGCGCTTCTATGAGCATCGCGGCGTCGACCTACGGGGAATGGCGCGCGCGCTCTGGGCCGACGTCTCGAATCACGGGGCCGTGCAGGGCGGTTCGACGATCACCCAGCAGTTCGTCAAGAACGCCTTCCTGACGAGCCAGAAGTCCGTCGGGCGCAAGCTCTTCGAGGCCGCGCTCGCCTGGCAGCTCGAGCAGCGTTGGTCGAAGGACCAGATCCTGACGGCGTACCTGAACACCGTCTACTTCGGGAACGGCGCCTATGGGGTCGAACAGGCGGCGCGCATCTACTTCCACCACAAAGCCTCGACGCTCAACCCCGCCGAGGCGGCGCTGCTGTCCGCGATCCCGGAAGACCCGAGCTCCTGGGACCCGGTCGCACATCCACGGGCGGCGCGCGACCGTCGTGACCTGGTGCTCCGCCTGCTCTTTGCGCAGGGTTACCTGACGCAGAGCCAGCTCGACAAGTGGACCGGCTACGCGATGCCGGATCCGAAGGACGTGTCGCTCCCGTCGACCCAAGGGATAGCGGCGCCGTACTTCGCGAACTACGTCAAGGATCAGCTCGTCAACCAGCTCGGCCCCGGGCGGACGTTCGGCGGCGGGCTGCGCGTCACGACCACTCTCAACATGCGCCTGCAGCAGATCGCGCGCGACGCGGTCAAGACGGTTCTGCCGCCGTCGAGCTCCGGCCCGACCGCATCGATGGTTGTCCTCGACGCGAACTCGGGTGCCGTGCTGGCGATGGTCGGCGGCGAGAACTACCACAAGAACCAGTTCAACCTCGCCACCCAGGGTGAGCGCCAACCGGGCTCGTCGTTCAAGCCGTTCGTACTTGCCACGGCGTTGCGGAGCAACATGGCACCGTCGAGCGTGCTCACGTCCAAGCCTGTGACGATCAATGCAGACGGACGGTTGTGGGAGGTCAACAACTACGAAGGCGAATACCTCGGTCCGATCGACCTCACCAAGGCGATCGCATACTCCGACAACTCGGTCTTCTCGCAGCTGACTGCTCTGGTCGGGCCGCGCAACGTCCGAGATACCGCCAAGGCTCTCGGCATCACGACCAAGCTGCGCGGGTACTTCGCGATCGGCCTCGGCGCCGAGCCGTCGACGCCACTCGAGATGGCGCGCGCCTACTCGACCTTCGCCGACGGTGGAGCGCGCATCGAAGGCTCGATCTTCGGCAACGCACCGCGCGTCGTGGAAAGGATCAAGGACTCCAAGGGGAACACGGAACAGAACAAGCTCGTGCGGAAGCCGGTGCTGACGTCGAACCAGGCAGCCATCATCAACTCGCTCCTGCAGGGCGTCGTCCAGTACGGCACGGGCACGGCGGCCGCGATCCCCGGCTGGCAG
>JBEEGD010000019.1:0-2684 GCA_041166685.1 Acidimicrobiaceae bacterium
ATCAAGAAGGAGCAGCTCGAGCAGACCGTAGAGCACTTCGCCGAGGAGGCGAAGCGTGAGGGGAAGCCGTTCCCGAAGGAAGGCTCACCGGGATTCGACGACGCGGAGGACCGGCTGCTGGCTCTGCTCGTCTACCGCGCGGAGCTCGCCGACCAGGCCGAATCCATGGGGCTGAGGGTGGACGACGACGCCGTCGAGAAACGCCTCGAAGCCGGGGGGAGCGCGGAAGAAGGGGAGGACAAGGCCGGGAAGGCGTTCGCGCGGGAGAGCGTCCGCGCCCAGCTCCTCTACGAGGCGATCTACCGCAAGGTCACGGTAAAGGTTTCCGGCAACTCACCCCAGGCGGCTGCCAAGAGAAACGCGCTTGCACAGCGCTTCATCGCACGCATGAAGCAGGACTACGCGGGCAAGGTGCGCTACGAGCCCGGGTTCGAACCGGGCTCGTAGCGCGTTCTCCGACTCAGCAGGCGCCTGCCGTCGCGCTCCCGAGCGTGTAGTCGAACGAGGGGGCCGAGTCCACGTCCGCGTAGATGTCCGTGTCCGTGCCGTTTCGCCCGAAGGTCAACCCGGTCACGTTGTAGAGGGTCGGACCCTGGATCGGCTGGCCGAACGACGCGAACGGCACGTCGACGCTGATCGTGTTGCCGCACACGACGCCCGTTGCAGCTGCCTGGACGGGGTACTGCACGACCTTGCAGTTGCCCGGATCGATGTTGGTGCACGTCGTCGAGCCTGCAAAGAACGTCGGCGCAGTGCCCGCGTTTGACTGCGCGCCCACATAGAAGATCCGGTACGACTCCTCGCCCTTGTCACCGACGGAGAGGGCCTGGAACCGCGTCAGCCAGACTGCGCTGGTCTTTCCCGTCGGCGGAGCCAACGAGCCGAGGTTCCCGACCGTCATGCGGACGCGCAGCGTGCCGGGCGTCGGCTGGCTCAGCGCCACGGTCCGCAGGTCGAGCTGCGCCTGATTCGGTCCCGCTCCCGTCGCCGAGTAGTGCGGCCACTGGGCGTCACCAGCTGCATCGGCGATCGGGTTCGCGGGAACTGCGCGGTTCAACGAGCCGCCGGCTGGGGTCCGCCCCTTCAACTCGCGGATCTCGTAGAGGTGCGCCCCATGATGCTGGCTCGTCGTGTCGTTGTAGACGAACCGAATCGCACCGTCGCGGTCCAGATTGAACCCGAAGTAGTCGGCCATCGTCCGGTCGCCGCCCGAGGCGGTGCAGCCGATCCCCTGGTTGCAGATCTGGCCGTAGTGCATCGGCTTCTCGGTGAACGGTTGCTGGGCGAGCACCGGCTTCTTGCTCGCGGCGGCGGTGATCGTCGAGACGTAACCGAACCACTTCACCGACTTCGAAGCCTGGGGCGCCACCTTCCATGACGGGAAGCTGTCGGGCGTGCCCGAGGCGGTCGTGCCCAGCCAGGCGTAAACGACCGTGCCCGCGTCCCCTCCCTGCGACCAGAGGAACTCGCTCGTCGTCGCCGGCGCCTTGTTCACCCGCACGGGCGTGCTCCAGGTCGAGCCCTGGTCGGTGGAGTAGGAGTAGTAGACGTTGTTGTCGTTCTCGTCGATCCAACCGGCGTAGACGTTGCCCGCCTTGTCGATCGAGAGCGCCGGGAAGAGATGGCCGACGTTGCCGCCGCCAGGGGATCTCGGCACGGTGATGTTCCGGTATTCGATCCCGGTCCGCTGTCCGGGGGCCACGTGGCCGATCGTGACGCGGACGTGATCGCCCTCGTTGCACGCGTAGTAGAGGTTGCGCTTCAAAGGATCGAACCGGATCTGACCGCAGGTCGCATCGTTGGCGAGCGGCACGGGCGCTTTCGCCGAGGAGTTCTGCCACTTGAGACCACCGACCGGGTCTGCCAAACCCTTCGAGCCGGGCGAGGAGTAGATGTACGTGCCAACTGCGGACTCATGGAATGCGAGGAAGACGGTGTTGTCGTCCGCGGATCCCGTCGTCCCGTTGTCCACCGCGTACCACTGCCGATCGACGGCGGCGTTTTGCACGGCAGCGGGGTTCTTGCGCCACGTGTTGCCGCGGTCGTTCGACACCGATGTGCCCAGGTTGACGAGCCCTTCGAGGTCGACGAAGTAGACGTTGCCCTGGTCGTCGGTGAGGATGTCGGTGTCACCGCCACCAGGGCCAGGGTCCGGGCGGAGCCCGACGGGACTGTCGACGTGGAAGTCGAGCCCATCGGTCGAGCGATGGATGAATGAGTTCTGCGTAGTCGTCCCCCACGGTCCCGACTCCCAGTAGCCGGTCCCGTCGATCCAGTTCAGCGGCTCTCCTTCGGTTCGCTGGGCATCCACGACGGTCGCCGGGCTGAAGACGAGCTTGCCGGCGACATATCTTGGTTCGGGAGTGGCTCCCGTGCCCCCAGGTGTGGACCCGGGCGTGCCGCCGACGACGGGGGCGTTGCTCGTCGCAAACGTCCCGGTGTACGTGTAGGGCTCGGCGAGCACCCCGCCCAGGAACGGGCACACCTGGAGGTTGTACGTCCCCGCCGGAAGATTCTCTGCCGCGTAGTGCACGGACTCCGGGCTCGTGAGCGTGTCCCCGTGCACGAGCAGCTGACCGCTGGGGCTGTAGAGGTCGAGCGTGATGTCGTTCGCCGAGACCGTCGCCGCAGCCGTCGCGTCTATGGTCGTCTCGCCGGCGGCGACGTTGACCGGGTGCATCGGG
>JBEEGD010000020.1:0-6901 GCA_041166685.1 Acidimicrobiaceae bacterium
GCGCGCGCCGCGCAGACCGACGCGCTCGCCGATCGCGACGCCGCCGTCGCGGATGAGCACGCGGCGCGCGTCGCCTACGACGATGCCCGCGACGCGCTCGCCATACTCAAGCCACCCAGCCGGCGACGGTCGTCGGTCCAGCTGCTCGACGAGTGGACCGCGCTCGCAGAATGGGCCGAGCAGGAGGCCGCCGCGCGGCGAGCCACGGTGCAGGAGTTCGAGCAGAAGGCCACGGCGCTTGCCGAACAGCGGGCGGCCCGCATCACCGTGTTGGCGGAGCGCTGCGTGAGCGTCGAGCTTGTCGTGCCCAAGGGCAGCGAGCCCGCGGGCGCCGCTCGTGAAGCGTTGGGTCGGGCCCGTGCCGACCACGAGACGCTCATCGGTCGGGCTGCAGATGCCGACCGGTTGCGCACGCAGCTGGCGGAGGTCGAAACGCAACGCGATCTGGCGCACGGGCTGGCGTTGCATCTCAACGCCAGCCACTTCGAGAAGTGGCTGCTCGACGAAGCGATGACCGCCTTGGCCGATGGCGCCACCGAGCTGTTGATGGGCTTGTCAGGCGACCAGTATTCGTTGCGGGTCGACAGCAAGAACGGCAGTTTCGTCGTGGTCGATCACCGCAACGCCGACGAGGTTCGCAGCGCCCGCACATTGTCGGGGGGCGAGACGTTCCTGGCGTCGCTGGCGCTCGCCCTCGCATTGGCCGATCGCATCGCGTCGCTCGCCGCTCGGGGCGCTGCCCGTCTGGAGTCGATCTTCCTCGACGAGGGCTTCGGCTCGCTCGATCCCGACACTTTGGACGTGGTCGCGTCCGCGATCGAAGAGCTGGGCGCAAGTGGACGCGTCGTTGCCGTCGTGAGCCACGTGGCGGAACTGGCCGAGCGCCTCCCTGTTCGTTACGAGGTGCAGCGAGCCGGCAACGCCTCGACCGTCGAGCGGATCGATCGTTGATGCGCGTTGCCATCGATTCGTGGGATCCCGGCTACGGCTCGAGTTCCGCAGATGCGCGCGATCTCGTGCCCAGCGAGGTGCCCACCGATCCGAGCGCGGAGGTGGCGATCGAGCGGTGGGCGCCGGTGCGCGTCGACGGAACCGCGCCATGGGACGCGGTGGTGTTCGTCGATGGTGTGCAGCGGATCGACGCCCGCGCGTGGGTGACCGGCGACGACGGCGTCACCCGGCAGGGGCTGTGTGTGAGTGTGGCCGCCGGTGCCGTGCGGTGCGACGGTGTGGCCGAGGTGCTCGAGATCGTGGTCGATCGCGCCCTCGTGTCGCCGGTGGAAGGGGCCGATCATCTCGTCACCCGTCATGGACTGTGGCGTCATGTCCCGGTGGCCGACGACGACGTCGATGTCCTTGATCGTGCGATTGGCCGCCTGCGCGCCCAATTGGAGGCGACGCTGGCCCAGCGGGTCGCGGTCACCGGTGATCAGATCGTGGTCGACGGACCCTTGAGCCAGCATCGTCACCTGCCCGGCGCCCTCGGCTACGTGAAGACGTTGCAGCGCGGCTACGGGCCGGCCGACGTCCTTCGAGTCGCCTCAGAGTTGCAGCCCGGCGAGCGCACACCGATGCTCGTCATCGGCGAAGCCGTGGCCCGGTGGTCGTGGTACGTGCGCCTTCCGGGAGCGATCGCCCATCCGCTGGCCGGCGTCGTGCGCTGCGAGACCTCCGGCGACGTCTCGCTCGAGTCCGCCGCGGCGCTCGCCGATTGCTCGGCTCGCTCGCTGCCCCGCTTCGCATCGGCCGCGCACAAGGACGCGCGCGCCCCTCAGAACCTGTATCCGATTGCGGGCCTCGAACGCGCGTTGCGGGCGCGCCTCGGGGATCAAGGTTTGCTGCTGCGAGCGCTCCGCTCGGCTGCGGCTTGACTGTCTAGGGGTGCTCGACCGTGATGAAGTCGATGAGCTCTTCCACCGCGCGGACGAGCGGTGGCTCGAGGTCCGCGTAGCTGTGCACATTGGCGAGAAGTCGTCGCCAGAGGGCGGCTGGGTCGCGCTCGCCGATCACGTCGCACACCCCTTCCTTCCACGGCACACCGCGAGGAATCGTCGGCCACTGCGGCAATCCGATCAGCGCCGGCTTCACCGCTTCCCAGATGTCGACGAACGGTGTCCCGGTCACGAGTACGTACGACGACGTGAGGGCTTGGGAGACGCGCCACTCCTTGGATCCTTCGACGAGGTGGTCGACGAGCACGCCGAGGCGGCGGCTCGGTCCGGGGCGGAAATCGAGCACGGCTTCCGGCAGGTGGTCGAGGCCATCGAGTCGCTCCACGACAGCGCCTTCTGCGCGCAGGTCGTCACCCCACACCTTCTCGACGAGTTCGGCGTCGTGCACTCCCTCGACGAGGATGCGGCTCGCTTGCGCAATGCGGGGCTTGTGGTTGACGGCGACCGATCCCGATGGGGTCCGCGCCGGGCCGTCGGCGCCCGACGGCCGAGGTGGCACGAGCGTGACGACTCGACCTTCGACGACGAAGCCACCCGGCAGCAGCCGAACAGGGCATTCGCGCCCTCGCCGATCGCGCAGCACGACGACCCCGCTCTTCGAGCGGACGACGAAGCCGACGAGACCCGACGCGCGGTGCTCGACGATTCGCCCCTCGGCTGCCTCGACGACCGGGTAGGTCTCGCGCACGCGGCGCGGTCCCTCGAGGTCGGGGAGGCCGCTCAGAATCCCGCGATCGGGTTCGGCCATCGGCGCGGGATGGTACCGACGACAATCTGCGCGCACGCGGACCCTTCTTCCATTCTGGCGTCAACCACACGTCGCATGGACGGATGGGTGACGCCAGAACGAGATACGCGGCTACAGGCTGGCGGCCACCGGATGGGCGTCGAGGAAACCGGCGGCCGCGGCGTGAGCGCGCTTGATCAGCTGCCCCGTTTTCGAGAAGTCATTGCGCTTGATCGGGCCGGGATCGACACCGGGCAACACGATCACTTCGATGCCTTCGTGTTGCAGCTCGCTTTCTCGAGCGAACCTCTCGTTGCGTGCGATGGAGAACGCCTGCAGTAGCACATCGAGCGGGCGTTGAGGGTTGGGCCGCGGCCGTTCGAAGTTGCCGACGTGCAACACCACGACGCGATCGACCCCGAGGTCGATGGCACGCGAGATCGGCACGTTGTCGACCACGGCTCCGTCGATGAATGACTCACCGTCGATCTCGACCGGCGGCAGGACCGCGGGGAGAGCAGCCGACGCGAGGATCGGCGCGACGACCGGCCCGCGGTCGAACCAGTGCGGTCGACCCGTGCGCAGCGAGGTGGCGACGACGTGCAATGGCAGCGCGAAGTCTTCGAAGGCCCGCTCGGTGAAGGTCGTTTCGACAAGGCGGCGAATGCGGTCGTTGGTGACCATCGAGCGCGCCTTCTTCAACAGCAACCACGGACCGGTGAGCTTGCCCGAGGAGAACACCTGCCACGTGACGGGATCGAGCCACACCTGGCGCAGACGCTCGACGCCCTCCAAGTTCGGCGTGGCCGCGACGGCCGCGGCGTTGAGCGCGCCGACCGAACAACCGACCAAGACGTCAGGCGCGATGTTCCGCTCGAACAGCGCCTGCAACATCCCGATCTGCACCGCCCCGAGGTTCCCGCCCCCGCCCAGCACAAACGCCGTTCGTTGACGGCTGCCTCGAGGATGCAATGTCGTAACCGACATTGAGCACCCCCTTTGCCCCTTCACCGCTATCGGACAGGGTACGACGGGTTGTGAGGGTGTGCGCTAGAAACGGGCCCGATGACCCTCGATGGCCGAAGTGCACTAGTCACCGGTGGCGGCCGAGGTATCGGCCGCGCCATCGCATTGGCGTTGGCGGAAGACGGTGCCAACGTCGTCGTGAACTACCGGCGCGACAAGGACTCGGCCGACGAGACCGTCGCCGAGATCAAGGCGCTCGGCCGGCATGCCGTCGCCGTCCCCGGATCGGTCGACGTACTGGAAGACGTGCGGGCCCTTGCCGACGTGGCGATCGAAGCACTCGGGCCGATCGACATCCTCATCAACAACGCAGGCATCGCCAGTCGGGGCAACACGGTGGCGAAGACCGACCCTGAGGAAGTAGAGCGCGTCATCCGTACGCACGCGATTGGTCCGCACTGGCTGTGTGGACTGATCGTCCCTGGCATGCGCACGCGCCCGCGGGGCGACATCGTCTTCATCTCGTCGGCGGCGACGCGAGGGAACGCCGCCGCGAGCGCGCCGTACAACATGGGCAAGCATGCGATGGAGTCGCTGGCCTTCACGCTGGCGAAAGAGGAGCGCTCGAAGGGCATTCACGTGAACATCGTCGCCCCGGGCCTTGTGAAGACCGAGATGGGCAGGCGGCTGATGAAGGCGTTCGGACAGGACATCGAAGCCATGGATCCGACGGCGCCGTACGGGCGAGTGTGCCGGCCCGAGGATGTGGCCAACGTGGTGCGTTGGGTCGTCTCCGATGGGGCTGCCTATGTGAACGGGGAGCGCATCTACGTCGATGCGGGAGCGCAGTAGGTACTGGGTAGCCTGTTGGGGATGTCTGACACGATCACCGAGCCGGTCATTCAGGTCACCGAGACCGCGCTCGTCAAGATCCTCGAGATTCGGTCTGCGGAAGAGAATCCAGACGAGCTCGGCCTGCGCATCGAGGTCACCGGTGTCCGGGGCGCCGAGTTCAGCTACGACCTCGCGTTCGAGCCGCTGGCCGAGTGCGATCCCGACGACGTTCGCCACGAGCAGGGCGGCCTCACCGTCGTCGTGCCGGCGGACAGCGCCGAGAGGCTGCAGGGCGCCACGCTCGATCTGCCGAGCAACAAGGAGCAGGCCGGTCTCGTGCTCCGCAACCCCAACCGTCCGGAGGTCCCGGCGCTCGGCGACCCGATCGAGCTCACGGGCACGGTCGAAGACAAGATCCGCCAGCTCCTCGACCAGCAGGTGAACCCGGCCATCGCGGCCCACGGAGGCTTCGCCTCGCTGATCCGGGTGGAGGGTTCCACCGCGTTCATCGCGATGGGCGGCGGCTGCCAAGGATGCGCGATGTCGGCGCTCACGCTGCGCGAGGGAATCCAGTCCGCGATCCTCGGATCGATCCCCGAGATCACCGCGGTCGAAGACACCACCGACCACGCGTCTGGCGAGAATCCCTTCTACTAGGGCAGGCTTCGCCCAGTAGTTCGACAAGGGGGTAGGGCGTGCAAGGACTCGTCGCCTACGGCGCGTACGTGCCGTACTGGCGCCTGCAGCGGTCTGCGATCGGGGCCGCGCTCGGCGCACCAGGTGGAAAGGGAACCCGCGCGGTCGCTTCGTACGACGAAGACGCCACGTCGATGGGCGTGGAAGCTGCCCGCCTCGCGCTGAGCGCCGCACCCGAAGGGCTCACCCCCGAAACGGTGTTGTTCTCCACGGCAACGCCGCCGTATCTCGACAAGACCAACGCCACCGCCATTCACGCCGCCCTCGGACTCGATCCGTCGGTGATGGCCGCGGATGTCGGTGGCGCGGCGCGCTCGGGCATCGCGTCGATTGGCTTTGGCACCTTCGCACCGTTCCCCGTTCTGACCGTCCTTTCCGATGTACGGACCGGCCTCCCCGGCGGCGCCGACGAGCGCGACGGCGGCGACGGCGCGGCGGCATTCCTGTGGGCGAAGAGCGACGACGTGATCGCGGAGCAAGTCTCGTTCGCCGCCGCGACCGACGAGTTTCTCGATCGGTGGCGCATCCCGGGAGAGCCGGCGTCGCACGTGTGGGAAGAACGATTCGGCGAGCAGGTGTTCATTCCGCTGGCGGAGCAGGCCGTCAACGATGCGCTCAAGAAGATCGGGATCACCGCCGAGGAGCTCGACCACGTCGTCGTGACAGGAGTGCATCCCCGGGCTGCTCGCTCGGTGGCCGCGCGGATCGGCGCCCGCCCGGAGTCCTACGCCCCCGACCTCGGCGCCGCGATCGGAAGCGCGGGTACTGCCCAGTACGGCATTGCGTTCGCCGAGATCCTCGATCGGGCGGAGCCGGGGCAACTCATCCTGCTCGTACAACTGGCCGACGGTGTTGCCGCGTCCGTGTACCGCGCCGCAGCTGCGATCACCACCTACAGATCACGTCGGGCCGCCACCGTCGAGGAACAGATCGCGTCCGGTCGCGACGACCTCGACTACAACACCTATCTCACATGGCGAGGCTTCCTCGACCGTGAGCCCCCGCGTCGCCCGGATCCCGAGGCCTACTACGGGCCGCCGGCGCACCGCACCGAGGCATGGAAGTTTGCGTTCGTCGGAAGCAAGTGCACCGAGTGCGGCTTCATCCACCTACCACCAGCGCGGGTGTGCAGCCGGTGCGACTCGATCGACCAGATGGCACCAGTGCCGCTGGCCGACACCCAAGCCACCATCGCCACGTACACGATCGACCGTCTGGCGTACTCGCTCTCGCCGCCAACCGTTCCCGCGGTCCTCGACTTCGACGGCGGCGGTCGGTACACGTGTGAGCTCACCGATGTCGATCCCGACACCGTTGCCGTTGGCCAGCGGGTCGAGCTCACCTTCCGGCGCACCGTCACGGCCAAGAACATTCACAACTACTTCTGGAAAGCTCGCCCGATTCGGGGAGGTCAGTAGGCAATGGGTTCACACGGCATCAAGGATCGGGTCGCGATCATCGGGATGGGGTGCACGCCGTTCGGAGAGCACTGGGACAAGTCGACCGACGACTTGCTCATCGACTCGACGCAGGAAGCGTTCGGATCGGTCGGCCTCACCAAGGACGACGTCGACGCGTACTGGCTGGGGACGATGGGCTCCGGGCAGGGGTCAGGGCTCACGCTCTCGCGTCCGCTGAAGCTCGACTACAAGCCGGTGACACGCGTCGAGAACTACTGCGCCACCGGATCAGAGGCCTTCCGCAACGCGTGCTATGCGGTTGCGTC
>JBEEGD010000021.1:0-6581 GCA_041166685.1 Acidimicrobiaceae bacterium
GTGGGCGAGGGGGGACTTGAACCCCCACGTCCTTTCGGACACAGGAACCTGAATCCTGCGCGTCTGCCAATTCCGCCACTCGCCCGAGTGACAAGAGGGGCAACGATAGCAACCGCCTCGTCACCGCCATCGGGGGGCCGCAAGGGGCCGCATACAGTGTCGGCCCAATGGGCCTGTCCGGGTTCGAGCGCCGCTTAGAACGCATGGTCGAGGGCGTCTTCGCGCGGGCCTTCCGCAGTGGGCTGCGCCCGGTCGAACTCGGTCGTCGCCTCGTGCGCGAAATCGACGACAACCGTTCGGTCGACGTGCGGGGCCGCACGGTCGTCCCGAACCATTTCAGCGTGCAGATCAGTGCCGAGGACAACGAACGATTCGCCGAGATCCACGACACGCTCGTGCGCGAGCTCTGCGACGCGGCCCGGGAGCATGCCCGGGACGAGGGGTACACCTTTCTCGGCCCTGTCGAGATCGAGCTCGTCGTCGACGAGCGGATGCACACCGGCGCCTTTCAGATCGAAGGACGCATGCGCGAGGGCACCGGCGGCAGCGGTGCCGGCAGCCTCGTGCTCCCGACCGGTGAGCGTGTCGTCCTCGGGGAGCACACGATCACGGTGGGCCGCATGCCCGAATCGAACATCGTGCTGGCCGACCCGAACGTCAGCCGCAACCACGCCGAGATCCGCCCTCAGGGGAACGGGTACGTGGTGATCGACCTCGGCTCCACCAACGGCACGCGTATCAACGGGGTGCGAGTGAAGGAGCAGGAACTGGTGGACGGCGACGAACTGTCCTTCGGCAGCACCCGCATGCGGTTCGAGGCGAGTTAGTGGAACGCCCGTGAGCGAGCAGCTCCTCAACATTCTGAAGCTGTGTCTGTTGGCACTCGTCTACCTGTTCCTTGTCCGCGTGGTGCGAGCGGTGTGGGCCGAGGTCACTGTGCCCGCGCCGGTCGGCGGCGGCGGTCGCCGGACGCGGCGGCTTCGAGGGCCCGCCCCGGCCGCCGCGCCAGCACCCGCACTGCCAAAGGGGCGCAAAGCGCGGGGCACGCCGACCGAGCTCGTCGCCCTCGAACCCGCGGATCACGCGGGGCGCCGTTACCCGTTGGGCGACGAGATCACCGTCGGTCGCGCCGCCGGCTGCCAGGTCACCGTCGACGACACGTACGTCTCGCAGCTGCACGCGCGTGTTTTCACGCGCGACGGTCAGGTGTTCGTCGAAGACCTCGGCTCGACGAACGGCACCTATCTCAACCGCGTAAAGGTCGGGGGGGCGATGGTCATGCAAAAGGGCGACAGGCTCCAAGTGGGCAACACCGTGCTCGAGGTGCGTTGACAGTGGCCGTTCTCCGATGGGGAGGGGCGACCGACGTCGGCCGCGTACGAACGAACAACGAGGACGCGCTCTTCACGTCTGATCGGCTGTTCGCCGTCGCTGACGGGATGGGCGGTCATCAAGGGGGCGAGGTGGCCAGCAACCTCGCGCTCAGCACCCTCGACCAACGGTTCGTCGAGCTCACGACGGCGGGGTTGGTGGACGCAGCCCGCGTCGCCAACGAAGCGGTTTTCGAGCGCGCCGCCGACGATCCGGAGCTCCGCGGTATGGGCACGACCTTGGTCGCCGTCGCGCCGATCGCTGACAGCGACGCGCTGGCGTGGATCAACGTGGGTGACTCGCGCCTCTATCTCTTGCGCGACGGCCAACTGACGCAGATCTCCGAAGACCACAGCCTCGTGCAGGAGGCTGTGCGTGCCGGAGACCTCTCACCGGAGGAGGCGCTCGTCCATCCTCAACGCAACATCGTGACTCGCGCGTTGGGAATCGACCCGGAGGTCGACGTCGACGGCGACCAGGTCGACACCTTCGCGGGCGACCGCTACATCTTGTGCAGCGATGGCCTCTACGAGTTCGTCGACGACGGCCGGATCGCGTCGACGCTGCGGAGGCTCAACGATCCGACAGAGGCGTCGCAAGAGCTGGTGCGGCTGGCGAACGAGGGTGGCGGTCGCGACAACATCACCGTGGTCATCGTTGACGTGGAGGGTGACAACGACGCCTCTGCGCTCGCGGCCGCGGAGCAGGTCGAGGACCGCACCGCCGAAGGCCACGCCCTCCGCGACGCCCGCACGACGCTGTCAGGCGCCAGCCCGCTGCCCGCGGCGGTGAAAGCGGCCCAACCTCGACGGCTCACCTGGCGCGTGCTGCTGTTCCTGATCCTGTTCGTCGTGGTGCTCGGCGGGGCCGCAGGCGCAGTTGGGTACTACGCCCGGCACACGTACTTCGTCGGCTTCCAGGGTGACTCGGTTGTGATCTTCAAGGGCAAACCCGGTGGCGTGCTGTGGTTCAAGCCGACGGTGGAAGAACGGACCGCCCTGACTCGGGCCCAAGTCCCGCCGTCGCAGATCGATCGCGTCACCAAAGGTCAAGAAGAGGGCTCGCTCGACAGCGCTCGGCAGTACGTCAAAGACGCCCTCACCACCACTACGACGACGACGACCACGACGACGACCAGCACGACGACCACGACGGTCCCCGCCTTCAATTGATCTCCATCCTGCGGCGACGCACGGAGCTCGGCCTCATCGTGCTCGGCTCTGTGATCGTCGCCGGCGCTTACACGCTCGCGACGTTGGGCCGCACCTCGTCGATACCCGCGAACATCGGCCCGTTCCTCGGCGTGGTGCTCGGGCTGTTCGTCGCCGCGCACATCGCGACTCGACGCTACGCCCCGGGGGCCGACGGCCTGCTGCTGCCGCTGGCCGCACTCCTGAATGGCATCGGCTACGTGTTCATCGCTCGGCTCGACGAGGCCAGTCGCCGGCCGCAAGGCCTCGCAGCCGCCCAAGCCGGGTGGACGGTGATCGGCATCGGCGCCTTCATTCTCACGCTGCTGTTCGTGCGCCGGGTACGCGACCTTCAGCGCTACCGGTACACGTTCTTGCTCATCGGTCTGTGCTTGCTGATGGCGCCGCTCGCCCCTGGCATCGGCCGTGAGATCAACGGCGCGAGGATCTGGGCCTACATCGGGCCGATCAGTTTCCAGCCCGGCGAGTTCGCCAAGGTCGTGCTGGCCGTCTTCTTCGCGTCGTACCTCGTCGAGAAGCGCGAGCTGCTCGGCATGGCCACCTTCCCGCGATTCCGACCCCTGCTGCCGGACCTCAAGCATCTCGGTCCGGTGTTGCTCGCGTGGGGCTTCTCGATCGTGATCATGACCGCCGAGAAAGATCTCGGGTCGTCGTTGCTCTTCTTCGCCCTCTTCATGCTGATGACGTGGGTCGCCACCGAACGCACGGCGTACGTCGCCGTGGGCGGCTTGATGTTCGCGGGTGGTTCGCTCATGGCGTACAGCGCGTTCGGCCACGTACACGACCGGGTCGTGGACTGGCTCGACCCGTGGAAGCACGCGTCGACCTCGGGATTTCAGGTGATTCAGAGTTGGTTCGCCATGGCGTGGGGCGGCGTCGCCGGCACGGGACTTGGCCTGGGCAATCCTGATCACATCCCCGTCGCGGCGACCGACTTCATCTTCGCGGCCATCGCGGAAGAGCTGGGTCTGCTCGGCTCCGCGGCGATCATCTTCTGCTACCTGTTGCTCGTCGGTTGCGGGCTGCGCATCGCCGTGCGGGCCGAGCCGCCCTTCGAGAAGTTGCTCGCTGCCGGCATCACGATCCTGCTCGGAGTGCAGTCGTTCATCATCATGGCCGGAGTCACCCGTCTCCTTCCGCTGACCGGCGTGACGTTGCCGTTCGTGTCCTACGGCGGATCGTCGCTCGTGGCCAACTACGTCCTGCTGGCGCTGCTCGCGCGCATCTCCGACGACACTGCGCGCCGCGCGGGTGAGGTGCACGAACGGGTGAACGCGTGAACAAGCAACTTCGTCGCCTCGGTGCCGGTCTCCTCGGCTGCTATCTGGCGTTGTTCGCCATGGTCAACTGGGTGCAGGTCTTTCACGCGCAGGAACTGAACGAGCACCCGCTCAACAGCCGCAAGATCGTGCGCGACTTCAACCGGCCGCGCGGGCAGATCATCGCCGCCGATGGCGCGGTGCTGGCGAAAACCGTGCCGTCGGCGCCGGGCGATCCGTTCACGTTCCAGCGCACGTATCCCGAGACCGACCTGTTCGGCCACATCACCGGCTTCTTCAACTTCAACTTCGGAGCCACCGGCGTCGAACAGACCTACAACGACGAGCTGAGCGGTTCCACAGTGTCCCAGGAGTACCAGACGCTGCGAGACCTGTTCGTCGACCGCCAACACACTGGTGACGTAACGCTCACGATCCGCAAAGACGTGCAGCAACTCGCTCGCGACGCGCTCGGTGAGCAGAAGGGCTCGATCGTCGTGCTCGACCCGCGCGACGGATCGATCCTCGCCCTATGGAGCTTTCCTTCGTTCGACCCGAATCCGCTCTCCAGTCACGACTCCAAGGCGGCGCAGAACGTCAAGAACGTCCTCGAGGCGAGCCCCGACGCGCCGTTGCGAGCGCGCTCGTGGCAAGAGCGGTTCTTCCCGGGTTCGACGTTCAAGGTCGTGACCGGTTCGGTCGGCGTCGAGTCGGGTTTGGTCACACCCGACCAGCCGGTGTTCCCGGTGGAGACGGCGTACCCGCCGCCCGACGGCAAGCCCATCCAGAACTTCGGTGGTGAGTCGTGCGGTGGCGCCTTGTTCGACATCTTGCGCGTGTCGTGCAACGCGTCGTTCGCGCGGATGGGTGCGGAGGTCATCGGTCAGGACAAGATGACTACAGGCGCCAAGAAGTTCGGCTTCAACTCACGGCCGCCCATCGACCTCCCCAGCGCGGCGGTGTCGACGTTCCCCGACACGAAGAGGTCCAAGGCGCTGCTCGGGCAGGCGTCGATCGGCCAGTTCAACACGGCCGCCTCGCCACTGCAGATGGCGCTGGTCGCTGCGGGCGTGGGCAACAACGGGATCATCATGACGCCGCACGTGATGAAGGACGTACGCGACGACAACGGCAAGGTGATCAAGACCTTCGAGCCCAACGCGTGGCAGACGGCCATCAGCCCGCAATCGGCTGCCGTGATGCGCCAAGCGATGTTCGGAGTCGTCCAGAGCGGCACCGGCACTGCCGCTCGCATCGCGGGCGTGGACATCGGCGGAAAGACCGGTACGGCCCAGTTGGGCACCACCCCGGCCACCTCCGAGGCGTGGTTCATCTGCTTCGCCAGCCCCCAGGGCCAGCAGGCATCGGTCGCCGTGGCCGTGCTCGTCGAAGGCGAACCGGGGGTCAGCGAGGGAACCGGCGGGCGCATCGCCGCACCGATCGCCAAGCAATTAGTCGAAAAAGTGCTCCAGATCCAGGCGGGCGGCTGACGGGGGGTAACCCTGCGCCCCAGACCCCGTCAGTACGCTTCGGCACGCAATGTCCCAGGAAACGGTGTTCAACGGTCGATACGAACTGCACCGCCGCATCGCGCGCGGCGGCATGGCCGACGTGTTCCTGGCCCGCGATCAACTGCTCGACCGCCCGGTTGCGGTCAAGGTCCTTTTCCCCGAGTTCGCGACCGACCCGAACTTCGTCGAACGCTTTCGGCGGGAGGCGCAGAGCGCCGCCAACCTGAACCACCCCAACATCGTCTCGGTCTACGACTGGGGCCAGGAGCAAGGCACGTACTTCATCGTGATGGAGTACATCGACGGCCGCAGCCTGGCCGACATCCTGCGCAGCGAGGGTCCGCTGCACCCGCAGCGCGCGGCCGAGGTCGCCTCGGACATCGCGGCCGCCCTCGGCTTCGCCCACCGCAACGGGGTGGTGCACAGAGATGTGAAGCCCGGCAACGTGCTCATCTCCCCGAGCGGGCAGGTGAAGGTGGCCGACTTCGGCATCGCCCGCGCGCTCGGCGCCGATCCCGACTCCAACCTCACGCAAGCCGGTTCGGTGATGGGTACCGCGACGTACTTCGCGCCCGAACAAGCGCAAGGCCACCCCCTCGACCCCCGTAGCGACCTGTACTCGCTCGGCGTCGTGCTCTACGAGATGGTCACCGGTCGACCGCCGTTCAGCGGCGAGAGCCCCGTCGCGATCGCGTACAAGCACGTGCAGGAACAGCCGGCACCCCCGCGCCACGTCAACACGAACGTGCCGTCGGATCTCGAGGCGGTGATCCTCAAGCTGCTCTCGAAGAACCCGCAGGCGCGCTACCCCTCGGCCGAAGACCTCCGCGCCGACCTGCGGCGCTTCCGCGAAGGGCAACCCGTCTTTGCCGCGAGCGGCGGTGCCACCGCGGCCGGCGCGGCCGCGGCCGGGGCAACGCAGGCAATGGCCGCGACGCAAGCCGTGAGCCGGCAGGAGGGAACCCGCGCGCTCCCGGTCGACGAATACGCGCCGCCGTACGGCGAGCCGCGCCGCAGCGGTGGGTTCCTCGTGGTGCTGATCCTGCTGCTGCTGATCCTCGCGGGCCTGTTGTTCGCGCTGGCCAAGGTGCTCACCGGAGGCACCAGCAGCGGTGAGCAGGTCGACATCACCGTTCCGGCGGGCGGGGTCGTGGGCAAGACCGAGGCGGAAGCGACGAAGAACCTGCAAACCGCCGGTTTCGATGTCACCCCCATCCACGAGAAGAACG
>JBEEGD010000022.1:0-3859 GCA_041166685.1 Acidimicrobiaceae bacterium
CGCGCGCGGCGAGCGCTGCCATCTCGTGCCAGTCGACGAGTTCGGCGTCGCAAATCAGGATCGGCTCCATCGTTCTCTCCTCCCGAATCGAGGTGGTGCGGTCGAGGGGAACAATCGTGGCGACGACTCTCAGCGGCATTGATGCCAGCCGCGATCTTGGCGCCCGGCTAGCGGAAGTCTGCGGCTCCAGCTAGCGCCAATGCGCAAGCACGGGCTCTCTGCGTCTCCGATTGCATCGCCCAAGCGGCCAAGGGACGGCGGTCGAGGTCGCACTTCCGCTCGACGGCGACCGCCTAGCGCCAACGCTCGCTACCGCCGACGCGCCTAGTTGGCGCCGATGACCTTGAAGTTCTTGTTGACGAAGATGTGGTGGGGCCAGTTGACGCCGATGTAGTGGACTTCGTACTCGCCGTTGCTCAGCTTGACAACACGGTCGACGATGCCCCCTGGGTAGGCGGCGAGTGCGGCTTTGGTGGCCTTGTTCGCTGTCGTTCCGCTGACGATCGTCCCCGACCCCTGACTGTAGTTCGACGGGATCTGACCGACCTGCTTTGACGTGGAGGGTGCACCGCGTTGGAAGGGGACCACGGCCGAGGAAGTTGCAGGTCCGCTGCCAGTCGGTTGCACGACGACCTGCGTTGCCGTGATGGTCGTTCCGTTGGTCGTCCCAAGTACGAGGACAGGTTCGCCCGTTGTGATCGCACTGGCCGAGGCCGAGCGCGTTCCCTTCTGGTATTGCGTGGAAGACGCCTCGTGGACGGTCACCTTCTGACCCGCTGATGTCGACACTGTGAAGCTCGACTTGGACACGCTCCCGACCGTGCCGACTGTTCCGCCTGAGGCCGGTCCAGACCGAGCGTTCGATGCTCCTCCTGCGGCCGGTCCAGGCCGTGGGTTGGATCCCACCGTCGTCGTATTTGCCGTGCTGGCAGCGGCTGAACTGCCGCTGGAGGTGGCGTTGCCGATGCCGTAGGCGGCGCCCCCGACCGCAATGGCCGTGACCCCGACAGCGATGGCCCTGGTGCCTTTCCGGGAGAGCATGAGATGTCCTTTCGTCGTCCGTTGATCGTGGGTTGCTGCGTTTGGTCCCACCATGCACGGACGCGCTAAGCGCTCCGTGAGCTGGACCGAATAGGTTCCTGTGAAGTGCGCCGCACCGGCCTCCTGATGGCCGCGTCGTTGCGACGGCCGTCCATGTCTGCCGATTCCAACGTTCCCACCACCACGCCGGCACGGCATCACGGTCAACGGCCATCGCTGCCGGGTACTGGCCGTGATTCCTGACTTCCGGCTAGCGGGTGGCAGTGTGAGAGCTGTAGTTCGAGGACCGATTCGATGAGTTTCCGGGTCGGCGCGGGTCTTATTTCGTGATCCCGGTAGCGTCCGATCCGACGATGGGATCGGCTCTTGCGGGACCGTTCGAATCCGACCGAGGGAGATGAGATGCCTGAACAGAAAATCGGAACGCGCGAGGAATGGCAGGCGGCTCGGGACGAGCTCGCCAAGCTCGAGGCCGAGCAGGCGGAGCGAAACGAGGAGATCAAGAGAAAGCGTCTCGATCTCCCCTGGGTCCCGGTCGAGAAGGAGTACGAGTTCGACACCGAGGACGGCAAGAAGAGCCTTGCCGAGCTCTTCGATGGGCGCTCACAACTGCTCGCCTACAACATCATGTTCGGCCCCGACTACACACTCGGCGCCTGCCCCGGCTGCACCAACTTGGGCGACGGGCTCGACGGCTCGCTGATCCACCTGAACCACCGCGACGTGACGCTGCTCTGCTTCTCGCGGGCGCCGATCGAGCGGCTGACCGCCTACAAGCGGCGGATGGGCTGGCAGTTTCCCTACGTCTCCACCTACAACACCGACTTCGCCTTCGATTTCGGCCTTGCGATGACCGAGGAGCAAGCGCAGCAGATTCCCCCGGTCAAGGAGATGATCGACAACCCGCCCGACTGGCTCGAAGAGTGGTCACGCCAGATCGGGGCCGAGCTCAAGGACGGGCTGCGCGAAGGCCCGAGCTGGATCGCCTTCGCGCGCGAGAACGGGACCGTCTACCACACCTACACGGTGATGGCGCCCGACCCGTTCGTCGCGCCGTACTCCAGCTTCCTGCTCGAGCGAACGCCGAAAGCCCAAGACGCCGATCCTCGCGCCTGGCGGAAGGACGAGTACCCGGACTGACGCCAATCGGGACGGTTCGCACCTCATCTATTGGAGCTGCTTACGCCAGTTTGGTGGGACCTTCCCTGCGGGGCCGGGAACGGGTTGGTGGAGCGGATGTGAGTTCGGCGGAGTGAGTTCGGCGCCCTCGATGTAAGCCTCGTCCGGGTAGGAGTAGAACCAGTCTTCGCCCGGTTCGAAGCTTCTGACATAAGGATGGCCCGCGCTTGCGGCATGCGCACGCGCGTGACGGCTGGGCGAGGCGTCGCAGCAACCGATGTGGCCGCATTGGGCACAGCGGCGCAAGTGCAACCACCAGCCCGGCCCTTCCCCCGCAAGACACTCGACGCAGCCGGTGCCGCTTGGCGAGATAGCCGGATCGATTCCGGGAATTGGGTGTAGGTCTTCGTCCGTCAAGATGACCTCCAAGTTGGGAAGCCGGCAGGATCGCGGTGCGGCTAGCTGTGGTGGTTGACGACTTCGATGTTGTTGCCGTCCGGGTCGAGTACGTAGGCGGCGTAGTAGCCGTCGTGATAGCGGCGGCGCTCACCCGGCTCGCCGTTGCTGCGGTAGCCGGCAGCAGTCGCGTCTGCGTGGAACCGGCGTACGTCGTCGTCTTTGCCCGGGAAGGCGATGTGGATGTTCTGCGACGGTTCGCCGGCGATTACGAGGAAAGAGCCGCCTGACGCGCCGACAGAAAACGTGGCGCGGTCAGATGTTCGGCGGCCGATCGTGAGGCCGGCCGCATCGCCGATCGTCGAGTAAAACGCGGTGGACGCCTCGACGTCATTGACGCGGATGGCGAGGTGATCGATGTTGCCCTTAGGTCGCTTGCCGTCGCGGTGGACGGCTTCGAAGCTGTTACCGGCGGGGTCTTTCAGAAATGCCGCGTAATAATCGTCGGCGTAATCCGGACGTGGGCCGGCGGCCCCCTCATCGGCAAGGCCCGCGTCGATGCCGGCCTGCCCGAAGCGATCGACGTGAGCTGGGGTCGGCGCGATGAACGCGATGTGGACTCGCCGCGCAATCGGATGTTCGTTGTCGGTCTGCGTGAGAGCGAAGTTCCCCCAGACCGACAAGCTCCGCGTGCTCGTGGTCTGCTCGATCTCAAGCTCATCGAGCACCGCCGCGAGTGCGCTGCTGGCGACTGCTAGGTCGGGGACTCGAATGGTCACATGATCAAACACCGTTAGCTCCTTAGATCGCTCTGCGGCCGCCGTCGGCGGCGAGGGTGGTGCCGGTGATGTAGCTGGCTCGTGGGGAGGTGAGGAAGGCGACGACCTCGGCGATCTCCTCGGGCTGTGCAGCGCGGTGCATCGGCGTCGTTTCTCCGAGCGCCTCGGTGCGCCCTGATGCGGGGGTGTAGACAGGTCCGGGGGCGATCGCGTTGACGCGCACCCCGTTGGCGCTGTACTCCACGGCCCAGGCGCGCGTCATCGCTTCGAGCGACGCCTTCGTCGCGCCGTAGGCCGCACCGCCGACGAGCCCGACGCCGCCCGCCATGCTGCTGAGGCTGACGATGCTGCCATGGCCCCTCGCAGCCATGCCGGGAGCGAACGCCGCTACAAGGAAGAACGGCGCCCGGACGTTGCTGGCGAACATCTTGTCGAAGGCGGAGACGTCGAACTCTGCGGTCGGGCCGAAGAGCGCGATCCCGGCGTTGTTGATCAGGATGTCGACGTCGCCGACATCGCTTGCC
>JBEEGD010000023.1:0-21202 GCA_041166685.1 Acidimicrobiaceae bacterium
GATCGAACTCGCCCTTGCGCTTGCGGAGGTGATCCCAGGCCCGCAACGAGAAGGCCAGCGGCTCCGGAAACGTGCCCGCGGAGAACGCGGTGACCTCGACGAAGTCGGGCCAGTGCTTCAACTCCCAAATGCCCGGCATCCGCATCGGGAAGTAGTCGTTGTAGATGTCGAGGCTGGGCAGCTCGATGAGGGGCACACGGTCATCGAGGACCGGGAAGGGCTGGCCCCCCAGCACCTCGACGTGGTGGCCGAGATCGGTGAGCGCTTTGGTCAGGTGGCGGGTGTACACGCCTTGGCCGCCGACATGCGGTTTGCCCCGGTAGGCGAGGAATGCGATGCGCAGCGGCCGATCGTGCGATCCTGCCCCCGGGTACATGGGCGGCAAGCCTTCTTGGCATTTGACCGTTTGGTCAAGTGCGCCAGCTCCAGACGCTGTGGACAACTACCGGTTGACCGGGCTCGGCCACGGCAGGATCGTGATTCAGGGCATCTGGCGGCCCGGACTGGGGCTCGACGCAGATGGCCTCCACGGGCTCGTCGTACACCACCACACAGCGGCAGTCGGACTCCACGGTGAGCTCCAGCGCTCCAGGCCACCGCAGGACGGGCGGCCCGGTCAGGTCGGTGAAACAGTCATCCCACGGCCCGGGTGGCGGGGGCGAGGTCTTCTCAGGAATGGCGATGCCTTGGTCATCGCGCACGTACATCGCCACCGCCGGCAGCTCGAGCTCGGCGGGCTCGCCCGTCACCAGCCGGCGCTGCCACCACGGATGCCAGCCGCCGACTGCGGGCATCCGGCCATCCGCGGCGTGGAGCGACAGTTCGAGCTCCACGCGGTCGGCGTGGACGGTGATGACCTGCTCGGCCGACCCCGCGAACGGCCAGCCGGGTCCGAACCCGCAACTGATGCGAACGCGCCGCGGCTCGGCCTCCTCGACCGTCCACGGTCGTTGGCGCACCGTGCCGTGGATGCTGTGATCGCCGGAGTTGATCTCGAGCTGGTGCTCCACGCCGTCGAAGGTGAACCGACCGTGGCGAGTGCGCCCGGCCCATGGCGCCATGACGAACGAGCCCCAGTGCGTGCCGCCGGGGTCGTCCTCGGGCGTACGCAGGAGGTGGAGGTCGCCGACCGCCAACGACACCACACGCCCACCGTTGTCGGGGTCGAGCAACAGTCGAACGTCACCTTCGCGGAGCTCCAGCATGACCCTCCAAACTCGACGCAATAGGCATCGCTCAGCGATGCCTATTGCGTCGAGTATTCAACCAGCCGAGCGCGATCGCGAGCACCGCCAGGACCAACGCCGGCCAGTCGCCCAGCCGAGTCGCCCACGTGAGTCCCGTTCGGCGCTCGATCGTGGCCTCGAGCACCCGCTGCTCACTGATGCCGGTCCGCTCGATCACCTTGCCCGAAGGATCGATGACCGCGCTGAAGCCGGTCGGCGCGGCTTGCACCACCCACCGATCAGTTTCGATCGCTCGCAGTCGAGACGACGCGATCTGCTGGCTCTGGATGATCGAGCCGTGGAAGGAGGCGCCGTTGGTCGGATTCAACAGCACCTCACCGCCTTGCTTGATGGCCGCTCTCGTCCGGTCGGGGAAGAACACCTCCCACGAGATCGCGATGCCGAAGGCGCCGGCCGGTGTGTGCAGTACGGCAGGGTCACGACCGTCGAAGGCGTCGCGTTTGATGAGCGTGTCGCCCGCAAAAGGCTCGAGCAGCCTCCGCAGCGGCACGTATTCGCCGAACGGAACCCGTCGTACCTTCTCGTAGCGGTCGATGAAGTTGCCATTGGGATCGATCGCGACCTGGCCGTTGTGGAATCCGTTGCCGTCTCCCTCGACAACACCGACGAGCAACGTCGCGTGCAGCCGCTTGGCGATCGCGCTGAGCTCGGCACCGATGGTGTTGTTGGTGACCCGGCCTTCGATGTTCACGACGTTCTCCGGCCACAGCACGACATCGATCGGCGTGTGCACCAATGCGGTGGCTTCGACGTGGCGCTGGTACACGAGTTGTGCTTCGGCATCGAAGAAGCGGGTGCCTTGCGGACCTCCGCCCTGCACCGCCGCGATACGGAGGGGAGCGATGTCGTGACCGCGCGGTGCGACGACGCCGATGACGCCGACCACGGCAACGAACCCGAGGCCGGCGGCCGCCCATCGCCATCGACGAACGATCGCCGCGGCGAGCACCATCCCCACCGAGACCGTGATCAGGTCGAGTAGCAAGGGGCCGCCGATCCGCGCGACCGACACCAGCGGGCTGCTCACTTGGCCCATCGCCAATCGGGAAACGGGCACGCCCCCGAACGGCCAGCGGCCGCGGAAACCCTCGGCCAACATCCACGTTCCCGGAAGCACGATCCACCGTCCTGGTGCGGATGGGGGACACGCCATACAGGCCAGTCCGAACAGCGCGGCGTAGTACGACGCGGCGATCACGTAGCCGGGCGCGGTGAAGCTGATCAGCCAACTCATCGTCGGGAAGAGCAGCGCGGCGGCGACCAACCAGCCGCGGCGGAAGCGAGTCCACGCCGGCTGGTCGGCGATGAGCCGATCGAGAAGCGCGAGCCCAACGAAGGCGAGCGGCCACCATCCCCAGGGCGGAAGCGACGCGGCGAGCAACAGGCCGGCCAATGCGGCCTTGGCAAGGACCTTGGTCACCGCGCGAGAACTTGTCGGGCGGCTTCGCGGCCCTGCCGGATGCACGCGGGCACGCCAATGCCCCGCAGGGCCGCACCCGCGACCGCGACATGAGGAAGCGCGGTTGCCAGATCGCGCTCGATGGCGGAAACACGGTCGAGGTGGCCGGGCTCGTACTGCGGGAACGATTTGGACCAGCGATTCACGCGGACGTCGATCGGCTCACCCTCGAGTGCACTCGTCGCACGGACTTCGTCGATGAGCGCGTCCACGAGCGCGTCGTCATCGAGCTTCGTGGCACGGTCATCGCCGAAGCGTCCGGTCGACACCCGCACGATCGTCGACGCTTCGCTCGAGAGGTGGGCCCACTTCGAGGACGACCACGACGTGGCCGTCATCAGCAAACCCTCGGTTCGGGGCACGAGGAACCCGCTGGCGTCGAGAGGACGAGTGACGGAGGCGGCCGGATACGCCATCGTGACGAGCACGACCGACGCGTACGCGATGTTGTCCAGGAGGCTCGCCGCCGCCGGTGCAGCTCCGCGTACGAGGTCGGCGGCGCGGTAGGCCGGCACTGCGACCACGATCTTCTCGGCGTCGAGCGTCGCGAGGTCGTCGACTGGCGTGCCGCGACGCAACTCGACGCCGCTCGACGTGAGCGACTCGACGAGCGCGTCGATGATCGCGCCCATACCGCCGACCGGCGCGTAGAACACCGGACCCGGCGCGGCCGGTGGTTGTCCACGCAATGCAGCAACCAGATCGCGATCGCGCTCGGCCGCCGCGGCCAGTTGTGGTGCCGCGGCCCGAAGGCTCAGCCGGTCGCCGTCTCCGGCGTTGATGCCGCCGAGCAGCGGGTCGACGAGTCGTTCGAACACGGCATCGCCCAGCTGTGCGCGCACGAGAGCACCCACCGCGATGTCGTCATCAGGCGCAAGAGGCGTGGCCGCGGGTCGCACCACGATTTGTTCGCGCACGATGCCGGATGCCGCCACGGCATCGAGGTCGGTGGGTACCCCGAGCACGAGACCAGACGGGAGGCGGCGCAGCGCGCCGTCGAACCACACGTAGGCCGATTGCTGTGCGGGCGACACGAGCTCGGTCTCGATACCGAGCTCGCGACACAACTCGAGCCCCCACGGCACACGCGCGAGGAACGCGTCGGCGCCTTCGTCGATGGCTCGGCCCGCAAAGGTGGTCGTCGCGACCTTGCCGCCGAGGCGATCGGTGGCTTCGAACACCACGATCTCGGCCTCGGGCACCCGCGCCCGCAGTTCGTACGCGGCGGCCAGTCCGGTGATCCCGCCGCCCACGACGGCAATGCGACCGGTCATCTCGACAACGATCGCAGCCGTTCGGCGAGCGCGCCGAGCACGGTCGCGTCGTCGTTCACCATGGGCGTGCGAGCAAAGGCGATGCCGAGCTTCTCGGCGTGCTGCTTGGCCGCGATGTCGAGGTCGTACAGCACCTCGAGGTGGTCGGCAGTGAAGCCCTGGGGGCAGACGAGCACGCTGTCGGCGTCCAGATCCGTCATCGCCTCGAGCACATCAGGACCGCGCCACGGTTCCGGTGTACGGCCAGCCGACTGCCACGCCAGCGCCCAGTCGTCGAGGCCCGCTCGAGCCGCGATCGCCCCAGCTGAGGTGGTCAGCTCGTCCTCGTACCGATCGCCGGCCAACACGCGTTCGGGCAACGAGTGCGCCGTGAAGAGCACGGCAGTCCGAGCGGGCAGCGCCTCGAGTTCTGAGCGCACCGCGGCGGCCTGGAACTCGATCCACTCGGGAAGGTCGTGCCACGACTCGATCGTCGGATGGCCAAGGCGCTCGACGTACTCGCCGATCGACCCGCGGCTGTAGTGAGGTGCGAGCACCACACCGATCACGTCGTCCGGCAGTGTTGCGACCGCGTCCTCGATGAAGGGGCTCGCGTGCTTGTAGCCGAGCTCCACACAGAAGGAGTCTCCCAACGCGGTCGCCAGCCGATCGCGTTGTGCTTCGGTGACGCGCCGCAGAGGCGACAGGCCACCGATCGCGTTGTAGCGAGAGCGCAGATCCTCGAGCTGTTCAGCCGTGGGAGGCCGTCCCCGACGAATGTGCGTGTAGTAGGCCTCGACATCATCAGCCGACGCCGGTGTTCCGTAGGCCATCACGAGGACGCCCGTGGTCAAGCGACGCGGCCCTCTGCGTGGACGAGCTCGACGATTCGCTTCAACACCGTCGGATCGGTCTCCGGCAAGACGCCGTGTCCGAGATTGAAGACATGGCCTGGGTGCCCGTCGTTGTCGGCCAGCACGGCACGAACTTCGTCGGCGACGACGGGCCACGACGCCAGGCAGATCGCAGGATCGAGGTTTCCTTGCAGTGCGACGTCGTTGCCGACGCGCGCTCGCGCCGTTGCCAACGAGGTCCGCCAGTCCACGCCAACCACATCCGCGCCGGCGTCGCGCATCAGCACCAGCAGCTCTCCTGTGTTCACACCGAAGTGGATTCGGGGCACACCGAGATCGGCCACTCCGTCGAAGACCTTCTTCGATGCCGGCAGCACATGGCGTTCGTACTGCGAAGGACTCAGCGCTCCCGCCCAGCTGTCGAACAGCTGCACCGCGCGGGCGCCGGCCTCGACTTGCGAGCGCAATGATGCAATGGCCAGATCAGCGAGGCGATCGACGAGGGCGCGCCAGAGTTCGGGCTCGCCGTGCATCATTGCTTTGGTCGCGGTGTACGTGCGCGACGGCCTTCCTTCGACGAGATACGACGCGACGGTGAAGGGTGCGCCGGCGAAGCCGATGAGTGGAACGTCTTCGGGCAGCGCGTCGACGACGGCCGCGACCGTCTCGAGTACATACGGCGTGTCGCGCTCTGGGTCGAGGGGCCGAAGCCGATCGAGATCTGCCTCGGTTCGGAATGGTTCGGCGACGATTGGACCGGTTCCCGGCGCGACATCGACACCAAAGCCGATGGCGGCAGCTGGCACCACGATGTCGGAGTACAGAATCGCGGCGTCGACGCCGTAGCGCTGCACGGGTTGCAGTGTGAATTCGGCTGCGAGCTTCGGCTGACGGATGGCGTCGAGGATGCTGCCCTCGCCCCTCAGCGCGCGGTACTCGGGCAGTGAGCGCCCGGCCTGACGCATGAACCACACAGGAACGCGCTCGTGTGGTTCGCGGCGGCACGCCGCGAGGAACGCTGAGCTCACGCTGCGAGGTGCGCGACGAGATCCGCCGCGGCAGGGTGGGCCAACCGTTGCACGGTCGAGCTCCGAGCTTGCTCGGCGACAGCGGCGCGTTTCGCCGGATCCATCGCGTTGGCGCCCATGACCGCGAGGTCTTCCGCCGTCGGTTCGAGCACGAGAACGGGGGTTCCGCTCGCGCGCACGCTGCGCACCTCTCGTTCGAGGACCCACGAGGCGAGTGCGCGGCTGCCGATGCTGGGCGACGGACGCAGCGCGGTCCACGGAGCCGACATCGTCGAGATGACGATCACGAGATCGAGCCCGAGGCCGGCGACGAGGTCGGCGTTGCTCGGTGAGTGGGCGCCGCCGTCGACATAGGTCTCGCCGCAGACGGTCACTGGTTGCAGATACCCGGGAATGGCGGACGATGCCTCGACGGCCGTGCCGACGTCGTCGACTTCGACGTCGTCGCGTCCGAACACCACTCGTTGCCCATCACGCAGGCGCAGCGCACAAATCCACAACGGTCGGTCCGGCCAACCGTTCTCGAACATCAACCGGATGCGATCGCCGATCGGCGCCGTCGGCACGCTGCCCGCGGGGAGCAGACCGGCGAGCGCGGCCACGGGACGAGCCCGCCACGGAGGCAGCAAGGCTGTTGCGGCCAGTTGTGGCGACGCCGGTAACGGCAGCCCGCGCGGGAACGGGGGACGGGGCGGCCAGTCGGTGATGGGCGCGAGGCCGCCGACGAGCAGCGCACCTTCGGGCGAGAGCGGGGCGCGGGTCGCGCGGGCGAACTGGTCACAGCCGGAAAGCCCCGCCCGGAGTGCGGCACCGGCGATCGATCCCGCTGAGGTGCCGACCACGACATCCGCGTCGCGCGCATCCCAGTTCGTGGCTTCGGCCAGCGCGGCGAGCGCGCCCGCGTGGTACGCGCCCCCCACGATCCCCCCAGCCCCGAGCACGAGGCCTATTGCTGCCACGTCCCCATGCTCGCGGTCGGGCGTGTGCGCAGCGAAATCGTCACGCTGGACAGGCCGACTCCAGAGGAGGACCATGGACGTCATGCCAGCGGAGAATCCAGAGGACAGCCCCCACGACGCGGACGTTCACGAGGACACGGCGGCGACTGATGACGGGGAGGTGAGTCACCTCGACAGCGACTTCAGCGGTGATCACGGTCTCACCGGCCTCGACGAAATGCACGACTCCGTGCACCAGTCAACCGGCCTCGGTTTCGAAGGTGATCAGCACCACACCTAGTCAGTAGCGAAGTTCCGCCACCACCGCGTAGTGGTCGCTCGGGTGGATGCCGTCGACCGGGTCCTTGCCGGCGACGGCGGCTTTCACGATGTGGCCCGCACCGTCCGCCTTCGGCCATCCCACGAACACGTAGTCGATGCGCCGGTCCGGTTCGAACGCCTCGGCGGCAAAGGGGTTGGTGTTGGACCACGTGAACCCGTCGAACGAGCCTGTCTTCTCGGTGGCCGCCTCCCACGCGTCGTGGAACACGAGCTTCCACACGGGCGCGGTCGTCCGTCCGGTGAGCATCCAGATCTCATAAGAGTCCGGCGGGGCGTTGAAGTCTCCGCACAAGATCGGCGGGTATTCCCGGTCCGGTCCCTCGTCGATGAACCGGGCGAGCGTTCGGATCTGTTCTTGGCGGATGTGGCTCTGGTCGAATCGCCAGTTCAGATGCGTCGACACCACCTGGAGATGGCCGCGCGGCCCCGCGATGTCCGCCCGCAGCGCCACGCGGAACTCTTCCTGCCCTTGGGGCGCGGGCAGGGGCATCGTTTCGTGGAACTCGATGGGCCAGCGCGACAGGATGGCATTGCCGAGCTTCACCCCATCGATGTCGACGCGGCTGGCGTAGACGTGCTCGTACCCGAGCGCTTCGGCCAGCTCGGCGGCCTGATTGCGTTCGCTGTCGTCCCAAACCTCCTGCAGGGCGATGATGTCGGCGTCCACCGACGCCAAAGTCGCCTTGATGGCCGGCATTCGGGCCTCCCACGGCCCGAAGCGCCACCACAGGTTCCACGTCATCACGCGTAGACGAGTCTCGATCGGTGTCATCGCCCTCCCCCAGTCACCTATAGCATGGTCTGTTCCCCGGACAAGGACCGCGGACGGTGGCACTCCATCCCGATCTCGAAGCCGAGCAGGCCTACGTCGACTACGCGTACGAATGCCTCGAGGCCGCGCGCCGCCGCGCCGCGAGTCTGGGGTCGATGGTCGAGGTCGGTCGGGGGGGAACCGAGCAAGCTCGCTTCGAGCGGGACGTCATCTGGGACACCATCGTCGGCCGGCTGCGCGACCTCGAGCTGGGCGACGCCTCGCTGGTGTTCGGTCGCATCGACCGTGCCCCGATCGACGAGCAGGAACAAGGCGACACCTTCTACATCGGCCGCTTGGCCGTGGCGGACGAGGGCCAGGAACCGATCGTCGTCGACTGGCGGGCGCCGGTCGCGGAGCCGTTCTACCGAGCGACGGGACGCGCCCCGATGGGCCTCGAGCGGCGCCGACACTTCGCCGCCCGCGGTCGTCAGCTGCTGGGCATCGAGGACGAGTTCTTTGGTGAGGCCGCCGATCGTCTCGGCGCCGCGCCGGACGGCACCCCGTTCAACGGCAGCGTCCTCACCGAAGTAAGCGGCAAGCAGTCGCTCATCGCGTCGCTCGAGCTGGGCCGCACCGGTCGGCTCAGCGACATCGTCGCCACCATCCAGGGTGAGCAGGACGAGATCATCCGAGCGGAGCTCCCCGGCGTGCTCGTCGTGCAGGGCGGCCCCGGTACCGGCAAGACCGTCGTCGCGCTCCACCGCGCCGCCTACCTGCTCTACACGCATCGGTTCCCACTCGAAGGCCAAGGCGTTCTCGTCGTCGGACCCAATCGCCTGTTCCTCGGCTACATCGAGCAGGTGCTGCCGTCGCTGGGCGAGGCGGGCGTCGAGCTCGTCGTTCTCGCCGATCTTCTCGCCGACGCGATCAGCATCGCAGGCAACGACGTTTCGTCGACGGCGCGAGTGAAGGGCGACCTGCGCATGGCCAAGGTGTTGGCCAACGCGGTGCGAGATCGTCGCCGACCGTTGCGCGACGACTTGCGGGTGGGGTTTGGTGTGGAGACCTTGCAGGTCACGATGGCCGAGAGCGCCGCCATCGTGTCTGACGCCCGGCGCCGAGCCCGCACTCATAACGCCGGACGGCGTTTCGTCGAACAGGCGCTGTACGACGCCCTGGCTCGCTCGAGCCGCAACGACGCCGATGCCGGCGGCGTGCGCGAACGGCTGCACAATGCGCAACCAGTCCGCGAGGCCCTCGACTGGATGTGGCCGGTGCTCACCCCTGCGCAGCTTCTGCACGACCTCTTCGGTTCTCGCGCCCTCCTGCGTTCTGCGGCGGGCACGCGACTCGAGGATGACGAGGTCGAGGCGCTGTACCGCGCTCGGTCGAGCACCGTGGACGACATCGCCTTCACGTCCGACGACGTGCCGTTGCTCGACGAGGCGCGCTCGCTGTTGGGCGCTCGGCCTCGACGCAAGGGACGTCCCGCCGGCGACGACGAGGTGCGAACGTACGGCCACATCGTCGTCGACGAGGCGCAAGATCTGTCGCCGATGCAGCTCCGGATGCTGGCCCGCCGGTCACTGAGCGGATCGATGACGGTCGTGGGCGACATCGCACAGTCCACCGGCGCCTGGGCCCACGCGAGCTGGGAAGAGATCCTGGCGTTGCTGCCCGACCGCCGGCCTGCGCGCCGGGCCGAACTCACGATCGGATATCGGATCCCCGCGCCGAACATGGAACTGGCGGCGCGCGTGCTGCGAGCCGCGGCGCCCGACCTCGCGCCACCACGATCGATTCGCCAGACGGGCACCGTGCCGCGCCTGGTGAAGGCCCAGTCGACCGACGTCTTGGGTGCAACCGTCGCGGAGGCCGCGCAAGTCGAGCTCGAAGAAGTCGGCGCGGGCAACGTGGGTGTGATCGTGCCGGCGTCGCTGGTCGATGCCGTCATCGACGGGCTCACGGCCGCTGGGGTGCAGTTCGGCACCGCGAGCCGCAACGGTCTGGACGAGCGCATCACGATCGTCCCCATCGGGTTGAGCAAGGGCCTCGAGCTCGATGCCACCGTCGTGGTCGAACCGGCCGCGATCATCGAAGAGGAATCACAGGGGCTCCGGGCGCTGTACGTCGCGCTCACGCGGTCGACGAAGCGTCTGGCGTTGGTGCACGCCCGTCCGCTGCCCGATTGCTTGAACGAGTGACGGTCGAAGCAACTCGGCCGGCGATCGCAGCAGATTGGCCGTCCATTTGGCCGATCTGGCACGCAGTCGTGAGCACAGGGGAGACCTACGTGTGGCCGCCGTCCACGTCCGAGTCGGACGCACGCGCAATGTGGATGCTCCCGCCCCCGGCCGAGGTGTGGGTCGTCGACAACAACTTGCTGGGCATCAGAGCAACCGCGTTGCTCAAGCCCAACCAGCTGGGGCTCGGTGACCACGTGGCCAACGCCAGCTTCATGGTGCATCCAGAGCACACCGGCGACGGCGTCGGACGATCATTGGCCGAGGCCGTGCTCGCTCGAGCGCGAGAGCTCGGGTATCAGGCGATGCAGTTCAACGCTGTGGTCGCCACCAACGAACCCGCCATCAAGCTGTGGCGCTCGCTCGGTTTCGAGGTCGTCGGCACGATTCCCGCCGGCTTCCGTCATGCAACCCGCGGCCCCGTCGACCTCCTGATCATGCACCGCCGCCTCTAGCGGCAAATCCCACTCAGACGTACACAAATTTGTGTACGTCTGAGTGGGATTTGCCGCTAGAGGCGGCGGTGCATGATCAGGAGGTCGACGGGGCCGCGGGTTGCATGACGGAAGCCGGCGGGAATCGTGCCGACGACCTCGAAACCGAGCGAGCGCCACAGCTTGATGGCGGGTTCGTTGGTGGCGACCACAGCGTTGAACTGCATCGCCTGATACCCGAGCTCTCGCGCTCGAGCGAGCACGGCCTCGGCCAATGATCGTCCGACGCCGTCGCCGGTGTGCTCTGGATGCACCATGAAGCTGGCGTTGGCCACGTGGTCACCGAGCCCCAGCTGGTTGGGCTTGAGCAACGCGGTTGCTCTGATGCCCAGCAAGTTGTTGTCGACGACCCACACCTCGGCCGGGGGCGGGAGCATCCACATTGCGCGTGCGTCCGACTCGGACGTGGACGGCGGCCACACGTAGGTCTCCCCTGTGCTCACGACTGCGTGCCAGATCGGCCAAATGGACGGCCAATCTGCTGCGATCGCCGGCCGAGTTGCTTCGACCGTCACTCGTTCAAGCAATCGGGCAGCGGACGGGCGTGCACCAACGCCAGACGCTTCGTCGACCGCGTGAGCGCGACGTACAGCGCCCGGAGCCCCTGTGATTCCTCTTCGATGATCGCGGCCGGTTCGACCACGACGGTGGCATCGAGCTCGAGGCCCTTGCTCAACCCGATGGGGACGATCGTGATGCGCTCGTCCAGACCGTTGCGGCTCGCGGTGCCGAACTGCACCCCAGCGGCCGTGAGCCCGTCGATGACGGCATCGACCAGCGACGCCGGCACGATCACACCCACGTTGCCCGCGCCGACTTCTTCGAGCTCGACTTGCGCGGCCTCCGCGACGGTTGCACCCAAGACGTCGGTCGACTGGGCCTTCACCAGGCGCGGCACGGTGCCCGTCTGGCGAATCGATCGTGGTGGCGCGAGGTCGGGCGCCGCGGCTCGCAGCACGCGCGCCGCCAGTTCCATGTTCGGCGCGGGGATCCGATATCCGATCGTGAGTTCGGCCCGGCGCGCAGGCCGGCGGTCGGGCAGCAACGCCAGGATCTCTTCCCAGCTCGCGTGGGCCCAGGCGCCGGTGGACTGTGCGATGTCGCCCACGACCGTCATCGATCCGCTCAGTGACCGGCGGGCCAGCATCCGGAGCTGCATCGGCGACAGATCTTGCGCCTCGTCGACGACGATGTGGCCGTACGTTCGCACCTCGTCGTCGCCGGCGGGACGTCCCTTGCGTCGAGGCCGAGCGCCCAACAGCGAGCGCGCCTCGTCGAGCAACGGCACGTCGTCGGACGTGAAGGCGATGTCGTCCACGGTGCTCGACCGAGCGCGGTACAGCGCCTCGACCTCGTCATCCTCGAGTCGCGTGCCCGCCGCAGAACGCAGGAGGGCGCGAGAACCGAAGAGGTCGTGCAGAAGCTGCGCAGGGGTGAGCACCGGCCACATCCAGTCGAGGGCCTCGCGGACTGGTTGCGCATTGTGCAGCCGTTCGCGCACGCCGCCGGCATCGGCGTCGTTGCGGCTCGAGCGAGCCAGGGCGTCGTACAGCGCCTGTTCGACGAAACGCCGTCCGGCGTTATGAGTGCGGGCTCGGCGCCGGGCGTCAGACACGATGGCGGCGCTCTCGGCCATCGTGACCTGCAAGGTCTCCACACCAAACCCCACCCGCAAGTCGTCGCGCAACGGTCGGCGACGATCTCGCACCGCGTTGGCCAACACCTTGGCCATGCGCAGGTCGCCCTTCACTCGCGCCGTCGACGAAACGTCGTTGCCTGCGATGCTGATCGCGTCGGCGAGAAGATCGGCGAGAACGACGAGCTCGACGCCCGCCTCGCCCAGCGACGGCAGCACCTGCTCGATGTAGCCGAGGAACAGGCGATTGGGTCCGACGACGAGAACGCCTTGGCCTTCGAGTGGGAACCGATGCGTGTAGAGCAGGTAGGCGGCGCGGTGGAGCGCGACGACGGTCTTGCCGGTACCGGGGCCGCCCTGCACGACGAGCACGCCGGGGAGCTCCGCTCGGATGATCTCGTCCTGCTCACCCTGGATGGTGGCGACGATGTCGCTGAGCCGACCGGTGCGGCCCAGCTCGAGCGACGCGATGAGCGACTGCTTGCCGCTTACTTCGGTGAGGACGCTGCCGTTGAACGGGGTGCCGTCCGGCGCGGCGCCGAGACGATCGGCGGCCTCACCAAAGAACTCGTCCTCGATGCCCAGCAGCTGACGACCGCGGGCGGCGAAGTGTCGGCGCCGCTCGAGGCCCATCGGGGCGCGTCCCGTCGCTCGGTAGAACGGCTCCGCGACCGGCGCCCGCCAGTCGACGACGATCGGTTCCTGGCCCTCGTCCGCCACGGCCAAGCGGCCGATGTAGAAGGTGTCGCCTTGTTCCTGCTCGTCGATCGGGGCACGGTCGATGCGACCGAACACCAGCGAGGCGTCGCCCAGCTCGAGGTCGCGCAGCCGGCCGACGATGGTGTCCCAGATGACGTCCCGCTCGAAGCGAGCTTGCTCGGTTCCCCCCCGACCGACCTCGACCATCGACCCCAGACTCGCGGCGCGGCGGCGCGCGGCCTCGAGGCATTCGTACGCGTAGTCGACGTAGGCCTGCTCGGCTTCGAGATCGGGATGGAGTGCCACCGTCCGCGGTCCTTGTCCGGGGAACAGACCATGCTATAGGTGACTGGGGGAGGGCGATGACACCGATCGAGACTCGTCTACGCGTGATGACGTGGAACCTGTGGTGGCGCTTCGGGCCGTGGGAGGCCCGAATGCCGGCCATCAAGGCGACTTTGGCGTCGGTGGACGCCGACATCATCGCCCTGCAGGAGGTTTGGGACGACAGCGAACGCAATCAGGCCGCCGAGCTGGCCGAAGCGCTCGGGTACGAGCACGTCTACGCCAGCCGCGTCGACATCGATGGGGTGAAGCTCGGCAATGCCATCCTGTCGCGCTGGCCCATCGAGTTCCACGAAACGATGCCCCTGCCCGCGCCCCAAGGGCAGGAAGAGTTCCGCGTGGCGCTGCGGGCGGACATCGCGGGGCCGCGCGGCCATCTCCAGGTGGTGTCGACGCATCTGAACTGGCGATTCGACCAGAGCCACATCCGCCAAGAACAGATCCGAACGCTCGCCCGGTTCATCGACGAGGGACCGGACCGGGAATACCCGCCGATCTTGTGCGGAGACTTCAACGCCCCGCCGGACTCTTATGAGATCTGGATGCTCACCGGACGGACGACCGCGCCCGTGTGGAAGCTCGTGTTCCACGACGCGTGGGAGGCGGCCACCGAGAAGACAGGCTCGTTCGACGGGTTCACGTGGTCCAACACCAACCCCTTTGCCGCCGAGGCGTTCGAACCGGACCGGCGCATCGACTACGTGTTCGTGGGATGGCCGAAGGCGGACGGTGCGGGCCACATCGTGAAAGCCGCCGTCGCCGGCAAGGACCCGGTCGACGGCATCCACCCGAGCGACCACTACGCGGTGGTGGCGGAACTTCGCTACTGACTAGGTGTGGTGCTGATCACCTTCGAAACCGAGGCCGGTTGACTGGTGCACGGAGTCGTGCATTTCGTCGAGGCCGGTGAGACCGTGATCACCGCTGAAGTCGCTGTCGAGGTGACTCACCTCCCCGTCATCAGTCGCCGCCGTGTCCTCGTGAACGTCCGCGTCGTGGGGGCTGTCCTCTGGATTCTCCGCTGGCATGACGTCCATGGTCCTCCTCTGGAGTCGGCCTGTCCAGCGTGACGATTTCGCTGCGCACACGCCCGACCGCGAGCATGGGGACGTGGCAGCAATAGGCCTCGTGCTCGGGGCTGGGGGGATCGTGGGGGGCGCGTACCACGCGGGCGCGCTCGCCGCGCTGGCCGAAGCCACGAACTGGGATGCGCGCGACGCGGATGTCGTGGTCGGCACCTCAGCGGGATCGATCGCCGGTGCCGCACTCCGGGCGGGGCTTTCCGGCTGTGACCAGTTCGCCCGCGCGACCCGCGCCCCGCTCTCGCCCGAAGGTGCGCTGCTCGTCGGCGGCCTCGCGCCCATCACCGACTGGCCGCCCCGTCCCCCGTTCCCGCGCGGGCTGCCGTTACCGGCGTCGCCACAACTGGCCGCAACAGCCTTGCTGCCTCCGTGGCGGGCTCGTCCCGTGGCCGCGCTCGCCGGTCTGCTCCCCGCGGGCAGCGTGCCGACGGCGCCGATCGGCGATCGCATCCGGTTGATGTTCGAGAACGGTTGGCCGGACCGACCGTTGTGGATTTGTGCGCTGCGCCTGCGTGATGGGCAACGAGTGGTGTTCGGACGCGACGACGTCGAAGTCGACGACGTCGGCACGGCCGTCGAGGCATCGTCCGCCATTCCCGGGTATCTGCAACCAGTGACCGTCTGCGGCGAGACCTATGTCGACGGCGGCGCCCACTCACCGAGCAACGCCGACCTCGTCGCCGGCCTCGGGCTCGATCTCGTGATCGTCATCTCGACGATGTCGGCTCCGTGGACCGCGCTGCGTCCGTCGCCCAGCATCGGCAGCCGCGCACTCGCCTCGTGGGTCCTCGAACGAGAGGTGCGCAGCGTGCGCGCGAGCGGAACCCCCGTTCTCGTGCTCGAACCGACGGCGGAAGACCTCGCGGTCATGGGCGCCAACGCGATGGATCCGGCGAAACGCGCCGCTGTCGCCGAGCAAGCTCGGAGCTCGACCGTGCAACGGTTGGCCCACCCTGCCGCGGCGGATCTCGTCGCGCACCTCGCAGCGTGAGCTCAGCGTTCCTCGCGGCGTGCCGCCGCGAACCACACGAGCGCGTTCCTGTGTGGTTCATGCGTCAGGCCGGGCGCTCACTGCCCGAGTACCGCGCGCTGAGGGGCGAGGGCAGCATCCTCGACGCCATCCGTCAGCCGAAGCTCGCAGCCGAATTCACACTGCAACCCGTGCAGCGCTACGGCGTCGACGCCGCGATTCTGTACTCCGACATCGTGGTGCCAGCTGCCGCCATCGGCTTTGGTGTCGATGTCGCGCCGGGAACCGGTCCAATCGTCGCCGAACCATTCCGAACCGAGGCAGATCTCGATCGGCTTCGGCCCCTCGACCCAGAGCGCGACACGCCGTATGTACTCGAGACGGTCGCGGCCGTCGTCGACGCGCTGCCCGAAGACGTTCCACTCATCGGCTTCGCCGGCGCACCCTTCACCGTCGCGTCGTATCTCGTCGAAGGAAGGCCGTCGCGCACGTACACCGCGACCAAAGCAATGATGCACGGCGAGCCCGAACTCTGGCGCGCCCTCGTCGATCGCCTCGCTGATCTGGCCATTGCATCATTGCGCTCGCAAGTCGAGGCCGGCGCCCGCGCGGTGCAGCTGTTCGACAGCTGGGCGGGAGCGCTGAGTCCTTCGCAGTACGAACGCCATGTGCTGCCGGCATCGAAGAAGGTCTTCGACGGAGTGGCCGATCTCGGTGTGCCCCGAATCCACTTCGGTGTGAACACAGGAGAGCTGCTGGTGCTGATGCGCGACGCCGGCGCGGATGTGGTTGGCGTGGACTGGCGGACCTCGTTGGCAACGGCGCGAGCGCGCGTCGGCAACGACGTCGCACTGCAAGGAAACCTCGATCCTGCGATCTGCCTGGCGTCGTGGCCCGTCGTCGCCGACGAAGTTCGTGCCGTGCTGGCCGACAACGACGGGCACCCAGGCCATGTCTTCAATCTCGGACACGGCGTCTTGCCGGAGACCGATCCGACGGTGTTGAAGCGAATCGTCGAGCTCGTCCACGCAGAGGGCCGCGTCGCTTGACCACGGGCGTCCTCGTGATGGCCTACGGAACACCGGCGTCGGCTGATGATGTCGAGGCCTACTACACGCACATTCGTCGGGGACGGCCTCCCACGGCTGAACAGCTCGAGGATCTGCGCTCTCGCTACAACGCGATCGGTGGCCTGTCGCCTCTGCGGCGCGTCACCGAAGCACAACGCGATCGGCTGGCGACCGCGTTGGGAGACTCCTTCTGTGTGGAGCTCGGCTACAAGCACGCGAGCCCCTTCATCGAGGACGCGGTCGCAACACTGCCGGACGACGTGATCGGTGTGGTGCTCGCACCTCACTACAGCCGCGGGTCGATCGGCGAGTACGTCGAGCGCCTTGGCCATCCGACGATCGAGTCGTGGCACGACCTTCCCGAGTGGATCGAGTTCCAGGCCGCCGCGGTGCGCTCAGAACTCGAGGCGCTGCCCGCTCGGACTGCCGTGCTCTTCACGGCGCACTCGTTGCCCGAACGCGTGTTGGCCGGCGATCGGTACGAGGACGAGCTGACCACCTCAGCTGGGGCGATCGCGGCTCGAGCGGGCCTCGACGACTGGGCGCTGGCGTGGCAGTCGGCTGGCCGTACACCGGAACCGTGGCGCGGTCCTGATGTGCTCGAGGCGATGACGGATCTGGACGCCGACAGCGTGCTCGTCTGCCCCCAGGGCTTCACTGCCGACCACCTCGAGGTGCTGTACGACCTCGACATCGCGGCCAAGCAGCACGCCGAGAAGCTCGGCATCGCCTTTGCTCGCACGCCCATGGTGAACGACGACGCGACCGTGCTCGGCGCGCTCGCCGAACGGCTGCGATCGTTGTCGAGATGACCGGTCGCATTGCCGTCGTGGGCGGCGGGATCACCGGACTGGCCGCCGCGTACGAACTGCGGGCGCGGGTGCCCGAGGCCGAGATCGTGGTGTTCGAAGCCACCGATCGCCTCGGCGGCAAGGTCGCGACGACCACCTTTGCGGGCCGAGCCATCGACGAAGGCGCCGACGCGTTCCTCGCGCGTGTGCCGTGGGGGCTCGAGTTGTGTCGCGAGCTCGGTATCGAGACCGAGCTCGTGTCGCCCGCACAGCAATCGGCCTACGTGTGGTTCGACGGCGCGCTGCGCCGCCTCCCGTCTGGTCTCGTGCTCGGGGTACCCACCGACCTCGATGCCGTGGCGGCATCCGGCATCGTGCGCGAACAAATCGTGGTGCGACCCGCGGCCACGCCTCTTGCGCCTGATGACGACATCGCGGTGGGTGCTCTCGTGCGCGCACAGCTGGGCGATGCCGTGTTCGAACGACTCGTCGACCCGCTGCTCGGCGGCATCAACGCCGGAGACGGCGACCGGCTGAGCCTTCGGGCCGCGGCACCACAACTGGCCGCGGCGGCCGAGCGCGATCGCGATCTGGTTGCTGCATTGCGTGGACAACCACCGGCCGCGCCGGGTCCGGTGTTCTACGCGCCGGTCGGCGGTATGGGCGCGATCATCGACGCGCTCGTCGAGTCGCTCACGTCGAGCGGCGTCGAGTTGCGTCGCGGCACGCCAGTCGACGACCTCGCGACGCTCGACGCCGAGAAGATCGTGGTCGCAGTGCCGGCCTACCGCGCCGCCGACCTCGTACGCGGAGCTGCACCGGCGGCGGCGAGCCTCCTGGACAACATCGCGTACGCGTCGGTCGTGCTCGTCACGATGGCGTATCCGGCCGCCTCCGTCACTCGTCCTCTCGACGCCAGCGGGTTCCTCGTGCCCCGAACCGAGGGTTTGCTGATGACGGCCACGTCGTGGTCGTCCTCGAAGTGGGCCCACCTCTCGAGCGAAGCGTCGACGATCGTGCGGGTGTCGACCGGACGCTTCGGCGATGACCGTGCCACGAAGCTCGATGACGACGCGCTCGTGGACGCGCTCATCGACGAAGTCCGTGCGACGAGTGCACTCGAGGGTGAGCCGATCGACGTCCGCGTGAATCGCTGGTCCAAATCGTTCCCGCAGTACGAGCCCGGCCACCTCGACCGTGTTTCCGCCATCGAGCGCGATCTGGCAACCGCGCTTCCTCATGTCGCGGTCGCGGGTGCGGCCCTGCGGGGCATTGGCGTGCCCGCGTGCATCCGGCAGGGCCGCGAAGCCGCCCGACAAGTTCTCGCGCGGTGACCAAGGTCCTTGCCAAGGCCGCATTGGCCGGCCTGTTGCTCGCCGCGTCGCTTCCGCCCTGGGGATGGTGGCCGCTCGCCTTCGTTGGGCTCGCGCTTCTCGATCGGCTCATCGCCGACCAGCCGGCGTGGACTCGCTTCCGCCGCGGCTGGTTGGTCGCCGCCGCGCTGCTCTTCCCGACGATGAGTTGGCTGATCAGCTTCACCGCGCCCGGCTACGTGATCGCCGCGTCGTACTACGCCGCGCTGTTCGGACTGGCCTGTATGGCGTGTCCCCCATCCGCACCAGGACGGTGGATCGTGCTTCCGGGAACGTGGATGTTGGCCGAGGGTTTCCGCGGCCGCTGGCCGTTCGGGGGCGTGCCCGTTTCCCGATTGGCGATGGGCCAAGTGAGCAGCCCGCTGGTGTCGGTCGCGCGGATCGGCGGCCCCTTGCTACTCGACCTGATCACGGTCTCGGTGGGGATGGTGCTCGCCGCGGCGATCGTTCGTCGATGGCGATGGGCGGCCGCCGGCCTCGGGTTCGTTGCCGTGGTCGGCGTCATCGGCGTCGTCGCACCGCGCGGTCACGACATCGCTCCCCTCCGTATCGCGGCGGTGCAGGGCGGAGGTCCGCAAGGCACCCGCTTCTTCGATGCCGAAGCACAACTCGTGTACCAGCGCCACGTCGAAGCCACCGCATTGGTGCACACGCCGATCGATGTCGTGCTGTGGCCGGAGAACGTCGTGAACATCGAAGGCCGGGTCACCAACAACACCATCGGTGCCGAGCTCAGCGCGATCGCCAAGCGGCTGCACGCGACGTTGCTCGTCGGTGTTGTCGAGGGAGACGGCAACGGATTCCACAACGGCCAGGTCGCGATCGATCCCAATGGCAACTTCATCGACCGCTACGAGAAGGTACGACGGGTTCCGTTCGGCGAATACGTGCCGCTGCGGAGGCTGCTCGAGCCTTTTGCGGGCGACACGCTCATCAAACGCGACGCCTTCGACGGTCGTGACCCTGCCGTACTGCACACACCGGCCGGCGCCTTCGGCATCGCGATCTCGTGGGAGGTGTTCTTCCCCGACCGGACGAGAGCGGCCATCAAGCAAGGCGGTGAGGTGCTGTTGAATCCGACCAACGGCGCCTCCTTCCACGGCTCGATCATCCAGAGCCAGCAGATCGCGTCGTCTCGACTGCGAGCGATCGAAACTGATCGGTGGGTGGTGCAAGCCGCGCCGACCGGCTTCAGCGCGGTCATCGATCCTTCGGGCAAGGTGATCGAGCGGACCGGCATCAGTGAGCAGCGGGTGCTCGAGGCCACGATCGAGCGCCGAACGGGACTCACGTGGGCGACTCGGCTGGGCGACTGGCCGGCGTTGGTCCTGGCGGTGCTCGCGATCGCGCTCGGCTGGTTGAATACTCGACGCAATAGGCATCGCTGAGCGATGCCTATTGCGTCGAGTTTGGAGGGTCATGCTGGAGCTCCGCGAAGGTGACGTTCGACTGTTGCTCGACCCCGACAACGGTGGGCGTGTGGTGTCGTTGGCGGTCGGCGACCTCCACCTCCTGCGTACGCCCGAGGACGACCCCGGCGGCACGCACTGGGGCTCGTTCGTCATGGCGCCATGGGCCGGGCGCACTCGCCACGGTCGGTTCACCTTCGACGGCGTGGAGCACCAGCTCGAGATCAACTCCGGCGATCACAGCATCCACGGCACGGTGCGCCAACGACCGTGGACGGTCGAGGAGGCCGAGCCGCGGCGCGTTCGCATCAGTTGCGGGTTCGGACCCGGCTGGCCGTTCGCGGGGTCGGCCGAGCAGGTCATCACCGTCCACGCCGACCGCGTGGAGCTCGAACTGTCGCTCCACGCCGCGGATGGCCGGATGCCCGCAGTCGGCGGCTGGCATCCGTGGTGGCAGCGCCGGCTGGTGACGGGCGAGCCCGCCGAGCTCGAGCTGCCGGCGGTGGCGATGTACGTGCGCGATGACCAAGGCATCGCCATTCCTGAGAAGACCTCGCCCCCGCCACCCGGGCCGTGGGATGACTGTTTCACCGACCTGACCGGGCCGCCCGTCCTGCGGTGGCCTGGAGCGCTGGAGCTCACCGTGGAGTCCGACTGCCGCTGTGTGGTGGTGTACGACGAGCCCGTGGAGGCCATCTGCGTCGAGCCCCAGTCCGGGCCGCCAGATGCCCTGAATCACGATCCTGCCGTGGCCGAGCCCGGTCAACCGGTAGTTGTCCACAGCGTCTGGAGCTGGCGCACTTGACCAAACGGTCAAATGCCAAGAAGGCTTGCCGCCCATGTACCCGGGGGCAGGATCGCACGATCGGCCGCTGCGCATCGCATTCCTCGCCTACCGGGGCAAACCGCATGTCGGCGGCCAAGGCGTGTACACCCGCCACCTGACCAAAGCGCTCACCGATCTCGGCCACCACGTCGAGGTGCTGGGGGGCCAGCCCTTCCCGGTCCTCGATGACCGTGTGCCCCTCATCGAGCTGCCCAGCCTCGACATCTACAACGACTACTTCCCGATGCGGATGCCGGGCATTTGGGAGTTGAAGCACTGGCCCGACTTCGTCGAGGTCACCGCGTTCTCCGCGGGCACGTTTCCGGAGCCGCTGGCCTTCTCGTTGCGGGCCTGGGATCACCTCCGCAAGCGCAAGGGCGAGTTCGATC
>JBEEGD010000024.1:0-2641 GCA_041166685.1 Acidimicrobiaceae bacterium
CTCGCGCCCGTTGCGGCGCGCGTCGGTCCATCGGTCGACGACGTTGCGCAGCCGTTGGGGATCGGCGAGATCCCCGATGAGGCGCTGAGGTGTCCAGCATTCGCGCTCGCCGCCGCGGGCAAATGACCAAATCCCACTCAGACATACACAGTTCTGTGTATGTCTGAGTGGGAATTCGACAGGGGGAAGAGCATGGGGAGAGTTCGGTACGGGGCACGGACGCAGGAAGAGCTCACGAATCGCGAGGTGCAGGCGACGTCGGTCGGCGCGTGGGCCACGTCGTTCGTCGCGATCTACGAGACCGATCCCGACGTGATCGCCGCGGTCCTGCCGCCCCCGCTCGAGCCATCCGACCAACCTCTCGTGCGGGTCACGGTCGCGTCGGTTGACCTCGGCCGGGGGCTGCCTCCGTTCGGCGCCGGCACGTTCGCTGTCCAGGCGCGTCACGAGGGCACGATCGGCAACTATCCGTTGGTGATGCCGATGACCACCGAACAATCAGTGATCGGAGGACGGGAGACGTTCGGCGAGCCGAAGAAGCTGGCCGAGGTCACGCTCACCCGTGACGGCGAGCACGTCAAGGGACTCGTCACTCGTTTGGGCACCACGATCATCGAGCTCGCTGGACGGGTCACCGGTCCGCTCGATGCGATCGACGGATCTCGCACCGACTTCTACTTCAAGTTCCTGCCGGCGCCCGATGGAAAGGGCTTCGACAGCGAACCGTCGCTCGTCTACTGCCACCGCGAGGAAACATCGCGATCGGTCGAAGCCATCGACGGCGAAGTCATCCTGCGCGAGTCACGCTTCGATCCCGTCGCCGACGTGCCAGTACGCCGTCTCGTCGAGATGACCCTCTCCGAGCGCCGCAGCGTGCAGCGCGGCGAGATCGTCAGCCGAGTCCCCGCCGAATGGGTGCTGCCCTACGTGCATCAGAGGTACGACGATCTCTCCCCGGTGGGCACCGAAGACTGATGGAGCATCTGCAAGGGCGGGTCGCGGTCGTCACCGGTGGCGCCAGCGGCATCGGTCGCGCCATGGGCGAACGTTTCGGTCAAGAGGGAATGAAGGTCGTTCTGGCCGACGTCGAAGCCCCTGCGCTCGAGGCGACGGTGAAGGAGCTCGAGGCCGACGGTATCGACGTGATGGGCGTCGTCACCGACGTGGCCGACTACGCGTCGGTCGAGCACCTACGTGACGCCGCGCTCGACGCCCACGGCGCGGTCCACGTCGTGTGCAACAACGCCGGCGTCGGCGCGGGCGCGTCGGGACAGATGTGGGACCACGAGCTCAACGACTGGCGGTGGGCGCTCGCCGTCAACGTGTGGGGGGTGATTCACGGCATCAAGGCGTTCGTGCCGGCCATGATCGGGGGCGGCGACGAGGGCCACATCGTGAACACCTCGTCGGGCAACGGTGGCATCGCTCCGCTGCCGAGCACACCGATCTATGCGCTGAGCAAGTCATCGGTAGTGACGCTGACGGAGAATCTCTACGCCCAGTTGCGGGGCGTCGACGCAAGGGTGTCGGCGTCGGTGCTCTTCCCCGGCCCGAACGTGTTGCGCACCGGCCTGTTCACGTCCTGGCGCAATCGACCGGCCGAATACGCGAACCCCAATCCCCCGGCGAAGCCGCCGACCACCATCGAGTCGTTCGAGAAGGCCATGGCCGACGCCGGCGTGCAGCTCGTGTACACGCCGGTCGAAGAAGTCGCGGAGCGGGTGGTCGACGCCATTCGCGCCGACCAGTTCTGGATCCTCCCGCCGAGCGAACGCAGCGACGAGCAGATCAACGCACGCGCGCAGTCGATGCTCGGTCGCTCCAACCCCACGTACATCAGAGAGATCGGAGGCTGACGGCAATGGACCGCTATCTCGTGATTTCGGCCGACTGTCACGCCGGGCTGCCGAACGAGCAGTACCGCGAATGGCTCGACCCCGAGTTCCGCGATGCGTTCGACCAGAGCCTCGTCGATCGCGCTCGCATGATGGAGCTCGCGCAGCGCGGCATCCTCAACGAGGAGTTTGCCGAGGAGTGGCATCACGACAACGAGGAAGGCTTGCGCGGCGGATGGGACGCGGCGCGGCGCGACAAAGAGCTCGACGCCGACGGTGTCGTCGGCGAGGTCATCTTCCCCGATGCTGACGCCGTGACCGCGGGCGCATCGGCACCGTTCGGTGCCGGGCTCAGCTCGGGGGGTGACGTCCCCGTCGAACTGCTGATGGCCGGCGCGCGAGCCCACAATCGCTGGTTGGCCGAGCTGTGCAACACCAGCCCCCACCGCCGCGCCGGGGTCGCGGTCGTTCCGATCTTCGACGTGCCCGCCGCCGTGGCGGAGATCACCCGCGCCCGCGAGTCGGGCCTACGCGGCGGCATTCTGATTCCGTCCATGTGGGCGCCCTATCCGCCGTATCACGACCCTTGCTACGAGCCGGTCTGGTCGGTGTGCGAAGAGTTGCGGATGCCGATCCACGTGCATTCCGGCGCGGCCGACAAGCTCACGTACGGCCCGTACGTCGGCATGTATGTGACGGAGGTGCGGTGGTGGTCCGCTCGACCGTTGCACTTCCTGTTGTGGTCAGGCGTGTTCGAGCGTCATCCCGATCTGCGCTTCGTCGTCACCGAGTGCGGCGCGTTCTGG
>JBEEGD010000025.1:0-8850 GCA_041166685.1 Acidimicrobiaceae bacterium
GCTCAACATGGTCCACGTCCTCGAAGACATGAGGACTATGCACTGGCGACCGACGGAGGGCTTCCTTCCCCCTCCCGCCGAACCCAACAGGGACTTCTCAATCCCTTGAAGTTCCGATGGCCCGCTCGACTGCCTCGAGGAGGCCGTCCGGGTCGAACGGCTTGGTGAGAAAGTGCTCGTAGCCCTTCCAAGGATTCGGCGCGTCCCTGGAAGCCGAGAGTTGAGCCGTGAAGATCACGACGGGAAGTTCGGTGTGGGACGGGTCTTTGCGGAGCCGGCGCAGCGTCTCCCATCCGTCGATGCCCCGCATGCGGACATCGAGCAGCACCGCGTCGGGCTGGTGGTCACCCTGGAGGTGAGCGAGTGCCGCCTCGCCGGACTCGGCCTCGATCACGTCGTAGCCGGCGGACGTCAGCACCAACCGGGCAACCAGTCGAACATCAGGCTCGTCGTCGACGACGAGTACCACGGCCATTGCGCAAGACGTTAGGGCAGCACGCGCAGCTTCGGCGGTAGCGTGCCGTTGTGTCTTCGCGTTTGTCTGACTGTGCCCCTGAATACCCGCCAGCGTGAACACGTGCAGGCACTGCGGTGTGATCGACGACGGCGATACCGAGCTTCCCGCGGGCTGGTCGCTCGTGACGGACGAGCGTGGCGTCGGCCTCCTGTGCATTGCGTGCACTCGCACCAACATCCGATCGATCGAGGCCAAATTGCCTGAGGAGTGGTGGGAGTGAGTTCCCGACCGGCGAAGGCGGGACGCGCGCCGAAGGCGCCAAGGACCGGTGACGCCGAGCTCGACAAGGAACTGAATCACATCCTCGACCATCTCGGCGTCGAGCGCGATCGCGACGTTCTCTTCGAGATCCTGGTGTCTGCAGTGCGGCTCGCCAGCGACAATGCCGACCGGTTGGACCTGAAGATCACCAGCGCGACATTGAAGGAGATGCGCGCCGCGTTCCGAGCGTTCGCTCCTTATCGTGACGTCCCGAAGGTCACGATCTTCGGCTCGGCACGGACGCTGCCGACTGACCCGTCCTACGCGCAGGCCCGTGATCTCGCCGAGCACATGGCGTCGCACGGTTGGATGGTCGTCACGGGCGCTGGACCAGGAATCATGGCTGCCGGACTCGAAGGCGCGGGCCGTGAGCACGCGTTCGGGGTGAACATTCGCTTGCCGTTCGAGCAGAGCGCCAACGCGTTCATCGCCGGGGACGAAAAGCTTGTCTCGATGAAGTACTTCTTCACGCGCAAGCTCATGCTGATCAAGGAGTCGCTCGGCTTCGTGTCGCTTCCCGGTGGCTTTGGAACGCTCGACGAAACCATGGAGCTGCTGACGCTCATCCAGACGGGAAAGGCGACACCGGCTCCGCTCGTACTCCTGGATGAGCCCGGAGGGACGTTCTGGCCGGGGTTCGCACAGTTCCTCCGCAAGGAGGTCATGACACGGCAGTTGATCGATGACGACGACCTCGACCTCATCCTCTGCACCGACGACGTGCATGTTGCCGCGAACGAAGTCTTGAACTTCTACCGCAACTATCACTCGCTGCGATGGGTCGGTGACCAACTCGTGCTTCGAATGCACCATGGACCGACCGACGAGCAACTCGAGGACCTCAATCGTCGGTTCGGCGAGATCGCAACCGACGGCCGGATCGAACGCAGCGGCCCGCTTCCGGCCGAGGTGCGCGACAAGGACCACCTCGATCTCGACCGCATCGTCCTCCGCTACAACGGCTTTGCCGCCGGCAAGCTCCGCCGCCTCATCGACGCCATCAACGCGCCGTGACCAACTGGTTTTTCCCTTCAAAACGACACACTTGTGTGTCGTTTTGAAGGGGAGAATCTCACTCGTCCAAGAGGCGGGCGGCTTTGTGGACGGCGGTTCGGGCCCGGGTGAGGCGGCGTTCGGTCTCGGACTTCTTCTCTCCCGATTGCACGGCTTCTCGGAGGGCGTCCAGCGCGAGGTCGGCCAGCTCCTCGGCGATTGAGTCGAGCCGGGTGCGGATGTCGTCGAGGTCAGCCATGGTGCAGAGCTTGGTCGATCAGCTCGACAGGATGGACCACCGTGACGCCCGCCGCGGCAAGGTGGAGCGTGCACCCCGGGTTGGCCGACGCGACCACCGCGGCGCCGCTGCGCCGAATCGAGTCGAGCTTGCGCTCCCGGATGTCGGCCGCCATGTCCGGGTGCAGCGCCGCGTACGCACCCCCGGCACCGCAGCACAGGCCTTCGTCGTCGAGCTCCACCAGCTCGCTCACGAACGGGCGCAGGACGGTGCGCACATGGTCGTGGGCGCGTTGCACGTTTCGCAGATGACACGGGTCGTGGATCGCGACCGACAACGCGAGCGGCCGGCCAGCAATGAGCGTCCCGATTCGCGGCGCCAACCACTCGTGCACGTCGAACACCCGCCCGCTGAACGCTCGGGCCGCGTCGCTGTCCACAAGATGTCCGTAGTCCTTCAGCGCCGCGCCACAACCCGCGCTGTCGACGAGGATCGGTGCGTCACCGGGCATCGAAGCCATCACGCCGATGGCCATGGCCCGCGCATCCTTCATGAGTCCGGCGTGTACGGCGAGCGCGCCACAACAACCGGCTCGTCCACGGGTCGACGGGAATGCGACGCCGGCGCCGGTGGCTTCGATCACCCGCGCCGCGCTGGCATGCACCGTCCGCTCCCATGCGTCCATCACGCAGCCGGTGAACAGCCACACATCGGTGCCGCTGGCCTGGAGCCGGGGTTGGCGCAGGGGAACCCGCGCTGGGAGACCAAGTCGGCGGGACAGCGGGCGAGGCCACAGTCGGAGACGCTGAGCGGCGGCCAGCGCGCGGGAGCCGGCGAGCACCAGCCGGTGGCGAGCGAGCAGCCGGTAGCCGAGCCTGCGCCACCGGGGAACGTACGACGGTCGCGTGATCGCCAGGGTCTCTCGGGTCCGCTCCATCAGTCGCCCGAAGGGAACACCCGCGGGGCACGCGGGTTCACAGGCCCGGCACTGGACGCACGCGTCCATGTAACCGACGAACGCCTCGTCGACCGCGGCGCCTTGCTGTTGCACCTCGCGCATCAACGCAATGCGGCCACGAGGCGAGGCCGACTCCTCGCCCGTCACTCGGAACGTCGGACAATGCGGCAGGCACAGCCCGCATTGCACGCACGACGACAGCTCGTCGTCGTCAAGCAACAGGTTCACAGGAGCCGCCCCGGGGCCAGGCGGCCCGTCGGATCGAACGCTTCCTTGAGGCGTCGGTGCAATGCCGCGATCGACGGGTCCGGCACCCGCGGCGGCTGCGGGACGGTGCGGTGGACGACGCCGACGCCCACCTCGGCAACAAAACGACCGTGGCCGTCGGCGGGGAGCGAACTCAGAGCGGCGGGCGGGAGCGACCAACGATGCTCGGGCAACGGCGGCCGAGCATCGGCGTCGATCTCCGGCAGCCCCGCGACGCGCGCCTGGTCGGCGACATCGGTGGGATGACCGTCGAGCAGCACCCACGTCGAGGTGCCGTCCCACAGGACAGCTACGGGCCGGTAGAGGCGGCGCACGAGCTCGAACGGATCGACGCCTTCACCCCTGAACCACCGTTCGCACGCCGGTACGGGACGCGTGCGCAACACGACTTCGGCGATCACACCGAGCGTGCCCAGCGAGCCGACGAACAGCCTCGGCATGTCGTACCCGCTCACGTTCTTGACCGTCGGGCCGCCCCCTTTGACGAGCCGGCCCTCGGCCGAGACGTAGCGCACCTCCAGCAGCGCGTCGCGTACCGGGCCCCACCCCAACCGGCGCACACCGCTGTGGCCAACCGCAAGCACGCCACCGACGGTGGCGCCTTCCCACGCGGGAAGTGCGACGCATTGTCCGTGCGCTGCGAGTACGTCGTCGAGCTCGGCCACTGTCGTCCCGGCGCGCACCCGCACGGTCATCTCGGCGGCCACGTGCTCGACGATGCCGGTCGGTGCCCGAACCTCGCGCAGATCGGACTCGAGCGCCCCGCCAACGTCGAACTGCGTGCGACCGCCAACCGCCACGATCCGGTCGTCGGTGCCGACTTCGTCGGCAAACAGCTGTAACGCCGTCACACCCACACGCCTGGCGGCACACGCTGCAGCTCTCCGCAGCGTGACCCCGTCGGCAGCACCTTTCCGGGGTTGGCGAATCCATCCGGGTCGAACGCGTCGCGCAACCGGGCTTGCCCGTCGAGGTCGTCGACCGAGAACAGCTTCGGCATGAGGTCGCGCTTCTCGAGGCCGATGCCGTGCTCACCCGACAGCACGCCGCCCGCCTCCACCGACGCCACCACGATCTCGTCGCCGGCGGCGTGCACGCGCTCGAGCACCCCAGGCTCGCGAGCGTCGAACGCCAGCAGCGGATGCAGGTTGCCGTCGCCGGCGTGGAACACGTTCAGCACCCGCAGGTCGTACTTCGCGGCAATCTCCTCCACCCGTCGCAAGACCTCGACGAGCCGCGTCCGGGGCACGACGGTGTCGTGCAGGTAGTAGTCAGGCGCCAGTCGGGCGACGGCCCCGAAGGCCGACTTGCGTCCTTTCCACAGCAACTGGCGTTCTGCCTCGTCGGCCGCCACCCGAACCGTGCGCGCTCCGTTGGCGCGCGCGATCTCACCGACGCGTGCGGCGGCATCTTCGACGAAAGCGGGCAAGCCGTCGACCTCGACGAGCAACACCGCGGCGGCGTCGACCGGATAGCCGGCATGCACGAAATCTTCGATCGCCGAGATCATCGCCCCGGCGACCATCTCCAGCGCGGCGGGAACCAGGCCGCCGGCGATGATCGCACTGACGCTTTCGGCAGCCTCGTCGACCGACATGAAGTCAAGGAGCAGCGTGCGCACGGCCGGAGGATTCGGCGTGAGCCGTACCGCAACGCCGGTTGCGATGCCGAGTGTGCCCTCGCTCCCGACGAACGCCCCACGCAGGTCGTAGCCGGGCGCTTCGGGCTCGAGCGATCCGAGCACCGTCACGCTCCCGTCCGGCAGCACCACCTCGACCGCGAGCACGTGGGCCGACGTGACGCCGTAGGCCAGGCAATGCGGCCCTCCGGAGTTGTTGGCGACGTTGCCGCCGATCGAACACGCCTGTTGGCTCGACGGATCCGGTGCGAAATGCAGGCCATGAACCGCCAGGGCGCGGGTGAGGTCGAGGTTGATCACCCCAGGCTCGACCCACGCGACTCGCTCTTCGACATCGACCGAGAGGATCCGGTTCATCTTCGTCGTGACGATCATCACCGGCTCGCCCAACGGGATCGCTCCACCGGCGAGACCGGTACCCGCACCGCGGGCCGTGAACGGGCGACCGTGAGCCCGCGCCACCTGCACACACGCTTGCACTTCCGCGGTTGTGATCGGGAAGCAGACCACGGCGGCGGAACCGCCGGTCACGATCGACGCGTCGTGCCCGTACAAGGACAGCTCGAACGGCTCGGCCCGAACGCGATCGACTGACAACTTCGCGCGCAGGTCCGCGAGGAGCGTCGCGGTGGAAGCCTCAACCGATGGCACGTTGTCCATCTTGCCGCGCTGTAGGGTGCGCGTGGTGAAGACGAGCGCCCCAGAAGACGTCCACGAGTGGGTGTCCTTCGAAGACCCTGAAGAACACCGCACGTGGATTTTCGATGTCACGTTTCTCACCAGCTCGTGGTCGTGCATCTTCGGCTGCGGCTGCCAGGGCGTGCTCACCGGTCCGGCGGAGGATCTGGTGCAGGGATGTTGCTCCTACGGCGCCCATTTCAGCGACAACAAGGACCGCAAGCGGATCGAGCGGCTGGCCAAGAAGCTGACGGCCGATGAGTGGCAGTTCAAGAAGCAATCCGATCGGCGAGGCGGTCCGATCAAGGTGAACTCCGAGGGCGACACCGTCTCGCGCCTGGTCGACGGCGCGTGCATCTTCCTCAACCGTCCGGGCTTTCACAGCGGCCCGGGCTGCGCGCTCCACGTCGCCGCGCTGAATCGAGACGAGCGGCCCCTCGATTGGAAGCCCGAAGTGTGCTGGCAGCTTCCGCTCCGGCGGATCGACGAGACCGACGGCTATGGCCACGTCACCTCCACCGTCCGCGAGTGGAAACGCCGCGATTGGGGCGAAGGGGGCGACGACTTCCATTGGTGGTGCACGGAGTCGTCCGACGCGTTCGTCGGCAGTGCTCCCGTGTACGAGACGTTGCGCGACGAGCTGGTCGAGTTGTGCGGCGAGGTCGCGTACGACCTGTTCGTGACGCACGTGAAAGCCCAGACCACCACATGGCTCCCCCACCCAGCACTTAAGGTCAAGGCCTCGCGACCGACGTAGAGGTTTCATGCTGAGCTTCAGCGCTGAGGAGCTGGCCAAAGCGGCCCACGAACTGGGGATGGAGTACCCGGTCCACGTCCTCGAGCAGCTCGTGGCCGCGATCGACGCGGGCAAGCACGTCGTGCTCACCGGACCGCCGGGCACCGGCAAGACGACCCTGGCCTACCTCGCGGCCGACGTCGGCCAGCACGCCATGCTCTGCACCGGCTACCTGCCGACGACGGCCACCACTGAGTGGACGACGTTCGAGACCATCGGCGGCTTCCAGCCGACGAGCGAGGGCTTCATCTACCGGCCGGGTCTCTTCATCGAGGCCATCGAGTCCGGTCGGTGGCTCGTGATCGACGAGCTCAACCGCTCGAACTTCGACCGGGCGTTTGGCCAACTCTTCACCGTGCTGTCCGGACAGCCGGTCGTGCTGCCGTTCAAGCGAGCCGGCCAGACGAAGCCACTGTCGATCGTGCCGCATGGTGTCGAGCCGCCTCACGAGACCGAGCCGATCCGCGTGCCCCCACGTTGGCGCATCCTCGCCACGATGAACGTGTTCGACAAGAACCTGCTCTTCGAGATGTCGTACGCCCTCATGCGCCGCTTCGCGTTCGTCGAAGTCACCTCGCCGGCGGACGACGTTTTCGACCGATTGCTCGAGGGTCCGGGTTCGCTCGTGCGGCGCCTCCTGCCGTTGCGTACCTACCGAGACCTCGGCCCGGCGGTGTACCTCGATGCCGCCAAGTTCGCCGCACGGCGGGCGACGGACAACGTGACCGAGTCGCGTTTGCTGTACGAGATGTTCTACGCCTTCTTCCTTCCGCAGTTCGAGGGCATGGACGACGCCCGCGCCTCAGCGCTCTACCGCACGGTCGCGCAAGTGCTCGAACCGGCGGAGCAAGCCGAGGCCCAGCGCACGATCATGGAAGTGCTCGGCGTCGACGTCATCCCGTGAGCGCCGAGCCGTGATGAACACCGACGCAACCGTGGAGTTGTGGCATCGACTGGCTCGGCCGTTCGACGCGGCATCAGCTGTTGAGGCGCTGACCGGACTCCACTCGACAACCTCTCACCAGATCGTCGGAATGCAGCTGGCCACCTCGCGCGAAGCCGACACGCTGCTCGATCGGATGCACGAGATCGTGCGGTCCCTGTCGATCGCCACGACCTCGAGCCCAGCGCGCTGCGACGGGGAGATTCGCGGGCCGGTGTTGTGGAGCGAGACGATGGCCGCTCGCGCCGCCAGCCCAGGAGCCGGTGGGGTGTTCGTCTGTGCGTCGCCGGTCAAGGCGTACGACACCGACGAGAACCGCGTGTTGCGCTTTGCCCTCGCGCGGCTGCGCGACGCGGCGCGCGATGCCGACCCGACGGGCCACTCTCACGGCGACGACGAGATGATCCGGCGCGCTCGGTTCAACGGCACCCGGGCGATCCGCGCGCTCGAGCACCGCACGTTGGCTGCTGTCGGTAACGCCCGTCCCAACGGACGAGCGGTGCAGAAGGCGCGCACCGGCGCGCGAGCCCGGAGCTATCGCCCTGCCGTTGCGTTGCTCGACATGGCCCAGGAGCCGATCGACGGCGAGATGGTCGCCGCTCATTGCGACGATCACACCCGCCGCCAACACGGGCTGTTGCTCGCCATTGCCGATCGCCTACAACTCCCGGACTTTCACGTGACCGGTCAATGGCTGGCGAACAAAGGCCTGCGCTACATCCATCGGCAACGCGCCGGCGACGACGGGATGTACGGCGTGCTCCTGCGTGAGCTGCTGCTCGACGTTCCCGACCCGGTGAACGGCGTCGACCGATTCCAGGCCGAACGCAACCTCACCGCGCGAGCGCACCACCATCCGGTGATGATCGTCACCGCCCCGGAGGATGTCGATCGAGCGATTCGTCTCACGGAGCGCCGGTAGCGTGCCTCACGCCTTGGCACCGCTTGCCGGAATCCGAATCATCGACCTGACGAGCAACATGTCGGGTCCGCTGGCCACGATGATGCTGGCCGATCAGGGCGCCGACGTTGTCAAGGTGGAACCACCGACTGGTGACGCCATTCGCACCGTCGGAACCGGGCACGACGGCATGAGCGCGTACTTCGCCAACAACAACCGCGGCAAGCGTTCGATCACGGTTGATCTTTCGACCGACGCCGGTCGGGACGTCGTCCGACGACTGACCGCGGATGCCGATGTATTCGTGCAGAACTTCCGGCCGGGTGTGATCGAACGTCTCGGCCTCGACTCCGGATTGCTCTGCGCCGCCAACGGCCGGCTCGTTTACGCGTCGATCAGTGGGTTTGGCAACCGCGGTCCGCTCGCCGGCGCGCCCGCGTACGACCATGTGGTGCAAGCGCTGTCAGGGTTCGCGGCGATCCAGTCGGCGGGGACGAGCGAGCCATCGATGGTGCGGCACGGCGTCATCGACAAGGCCACGGCCTACACGTTGGCGCAGGCTGTCACCGCCGCCCTTCTGCAGCGGGAGCGCACTGGTCGTGGCGCGCGCGTCGACGTGTCCATGCTCGATGTCGCGATCGCGTTCCTGTGGCCCGACG
>JBEEGD010000026.1:0-14753 GCA_041166685.1 Acidimicrobiaceae bacterium
GGGGGATGGCGCGGAATCAGGTAGGGAGGCGCATGACGCATCGCCTGGGTATGAGCACACGCTCCTCGTTACGAGAGCGGAACGTGCAGTGGCGTCACCGACGAACGGTCACGGACACCAATCCCCAGCGCGGGTCCTATGGCTAGTGCGCAACATGTTCGCAATAGTCGTCACGCGAATGCAAACTCGAACGGCGTGATTTGCGTCACATAGTTAGCAATCCGCTAACAGAATCTAGCGCGGAGAGGGTGGGATTTGAACCCACGGAGGGGCTCAACACCCCTCACCTTCTTAGCAGGAAGGCGCTTTCGACCGGACTCAGCCACCTCTCCGAGAGGAGGCCGGATGGTACCGCGTGTGCCACGATCGGCTCGGAGCGATGGCCGAGTGGACGAAGGCGACGGTCTTGAAAACCGTTGGCCCGCAAGGGTCCGGGGGTTCGAATCCCTCTCGCTCCGCGGTTATCGGCCGGGCGGGACCTGAGCTCTCAGCGCGCCCAGCCACACGTCGGCGGCGCGCCACTTGGCGTCGGCGTCTCGGCGCAACGTCTCGCCGTGCGCGCTCGCGGCGGGGTACGAGCCCAAGAACTTCACGTCGGCCTGCTTGCTCTTCAAGTCACGAAGGCAGTCCGCCACAAGCTCGTCGGAGAGATGTCCCTCGAGCTCGATCAGAAAGCAGTAGTTGCCCAGCCCTCGCTTCGTCGGCCGGGAGTGCAGGTTGGTGAGGTTGATGGCGCGCGCCGCGAACTCTTGCAGGATCGTGAGCAGGCTCCCGGGTTCGTCGGCCTTCTGGAACACGACGATCGTGGTCTTGTCGTGTCCGGTCGGCCCCGGAATTCCGTCTCGGGCGAGGACCCCGAAGCGGGTCTCGTTCTCTGGGTGGTCCTCGATGTCGACGGCCAGCACCTCGAGGCCGTAGATCTCCGCCGCGAGCGCGGTGCCGATGGCCGCCGTGCGGTTGTCGCCTTCCTCGATGAGCTGACGGGCGGCTTCGGCAGTGGAGTTCGACGCAAGCATCGTGGCGGAGTTGAGCTCTTTGCGCAGAAACGAACGGCACTGTGCGGTGGCGATGGGGATCGACAGGACGCGCTCGATGTCGGCCAGCTGCGCCCCGGGCAGGCCGAGCAGATTCATCTGCACCGAGATCACGATCTCGCGCTGGATGAGCACGTCCGCGTCGAAGGTGATCGTGTCGAGCGTGACGTTGACCGCACCTTCGATCGCGTTCTCGAGGGGAACGACGCCGAGATCGACGTCGCCGGCGACGACGGCATCGATCACGTCGGTGATCGAGGCCAGGTCGACGAGCTCGGATGCCGCGAGGTCGGCCTGAGTCATCAGCGCTTGTTCGCTGAACGTGCCGGGAGGACCCAGATAGCCGACGCGAGGCATGAGGGAGCAGGATAGGTGACATGGACGAAGGGGCCGTCCGGCGTTTACTCGACGCAGTACGCGCCGGAACGATGTCAGCCGACGACGCGCTGGCCGAGTTGCGCCGGCTCCCCTTTGCCGACCTCGGCTTCGCGCGAGTCGACCACCACCGCGCATTGCGACAGGGTCGGGCGGAGGCCGTCTACGGACCCGGTAAGACACCGGAGCAGTGCGCGGCGATCGTGGCCGAGTTGTTGCGCGACGGCGACAGTCCCGTTTTGCTCACGCGCGCCGCGCCCGAGCAGATCCACGCGGCAACCGAGCTGAACCCAGGCGCGACGGTTCGGGACACCACCGTCGTCTGGCAACCTGCCGCGTCGAGGCCCGAGCGGGTGGTGATCGCCACTGCCGGGACCGCTGATCTACCGGTGGCCGAGGAATGCGCGGCAACGCTCTGGGCCCACGGCGTCGACGCCATTCGCCTCACCGATGTGGGGGTCGCCGGTGTACACCGGCTGCTGGCCGCGGCCGACGACGTGCTCAGCGCCGACGCCGTCATTGTCGTCGCAGGAATGGAAGGCGCGCTGGCCAGCATCGTCGGTGGCCTCACGCCCGCGCCGGTGGTGGCCGTGCCGACGTCGGTGGGTTACGGCGCCGCGCTCGAAGGGGTCACCGCGCTGCTCGCGATGTTGTCCTCGTGCGCTGCGGGGATCACGGTCGTCGGGATCGACAACGGATTCGGCGCTGCCAGCGCAGTCTTGAGGCTCCTGAAGTGAGTGTCGTCGGCTGGTTCCACTGCTTCTCCGGCATCGCCGGCGACATGGCGATGGGCGCGCTCATCGACGCCGGTGCCGATCTCGACGAGGTGCGCTCGTTGTGCGAACGCATTCCTGTCGCCGGATGGACGCTCGAGGCCGAGCCGGTGCTGCGCGCCGGTATGGCATCCACGCACGTCGTGGTCCGATGTCAGGAGACGTCGGTCGTGCGAACCTATGGGCACATCGCCGCGATGGTCGAGGAGGCACGGTTGCCCGAGCGCGTGCGCCGGCGAGCCCTCGCCACGTTTCAGGCCCTCGCCACCGCGGAGGGGCGCATCCATCGCCGGCCTCCCGAGCAAGTGCACTTCCACGAGGTCGGCGCGCTCGATGCGATCGTCGACATCGTGGGAACGGCCGCAGCCCTCGAAGTTCTCGAAGTCGAAGAGCTCTACGCGTCACCGGTTGCCAACGGCATGGGCATGACGCGCGCCGCGCACGGTGTGTTGCCGATCCCCGCGCCCGCGGTCGTCGAGTTGCTGCGGGGCGCGCCGACCTATGGGGTCGATGTCCAGTTCGAGCTGACCACGCCGACCGGCGCGGCGTTGCTCGCAGCCAACGTCGTCGGCTGGGGACCGATGCCGGCGATGGAGATCGGAGCCATCGGGTTCGGCGCGGGCACGCGCGAAATCGACGGACGGCCCAATGTCGTGCAAGTGGTGCTCGGCGAGCGGGTCAGCTCGTTGTCATCGGGTCAGCCCGTGATGCAGCTCGAGGTGAATGTCGATGACGTCACCGGAGAGACGCTGGCGCACGCGATCACCGCCTTGCTCGAGGCTGGCGCCCACGACGCCTGGGTCATCCCGATCGTGATGAAGAAGGGCCGCCCGGCGTACACCGTCGCGACGCTGTGCGACCCCGCGCTGGCCGAGCAGATCGCCGAGGTGCTTCGACGCGAGACCGGCTCGCTCGGCGTGCGCGGAACGACACTCGATCGATGGCCATCGGCCCGCACGGCCGAGGAGGTCGAAGTGGCGGGGTATCCCGTGCGGGTGAAGGTCTCGGCCGGGAGGGTGAAGGTCGAGCACGACGACGCGGCCCGCATCGCCAGGCGCACCGGCCTGCCGCTGCGCGAGGTCGTGTCGCTGGCGGAGGAATCGGCTCGCCGCGGCCACGGGCTCGTGTCGCTCCCGACGAGCGGCAACGACGGTCCTCGCGACGACTCGGCGTGATCCTCGTCGATCCCGCGGTTTGGCCGTGGAAGGGCCGGCGGTGGGCCCACCTGGTCAGCGACGACTCCTACGACGAGTTACATGCGTTCGCCGACCGACTCGGCATCCCCCGCCGCGCGTTTCAGGGCGATCACTACGACATCCCGGAGGAGCTACGCGACGAAGCGGTGGCACTCGGCGCCGAACCGGTCACGGCCCGCGAGATCGTGAAGCGACTGCAGCAGTCAGGTCTGCGGCGAAGAAAAGGACGCGAGCTCCCGCGCCAGGTTTGAGCGCGCTCGTTCGTCTGGCGCGAGCGCGAGCAAAGACTTCAGCACCGCGGTGCGACCGGCGCGCCAGGTGGAATCGTCGACGTGGGCGTACTCGGCGCGCACATCCCGCGCGTACCGGTCGTACCGCTCACGGCTCGACGAGAGGATGGCGAGGTCGGCGGCGATCAACTGCTTGCCGGCGACGTCGTCATCGGCCGCGCCGTGACCCGCGGTCAGCTCGATGAGACGTTGCACCTCCGAGATCACGTCCGCCGGGGCACCGAGACGACGGAGCACGTCACCCGCGTACATCGCGCTTCGGGCTTCGCTGTCGGGCGCCGTCGTGTCGTAGATGATGTCGTGGAACCAGGCCGCCAGCTCGACCTCGGTGCCGTCGACGAGCTCGAGCACTTCGCCGATGTGTTCGAGCGTGTGATAGCGGCGATGCGGTTCGCGGTACCGAGCGACGACGTCGTCGTACGCGGCGACGACGAGCTCTGCCGGCGCGCCCCACTGCGACGCGACTAGCTGGAACGAGACGAAAGCTTGCGCCACAGCGCGCGGTAGCTCGGGTATTCGAGCTCGGAGGTGACGTAGCCCGCGGCAACGAGCTCTGCATGTAGCCGCGGAAGGTGGCGCCAGGGCACGCCCATGTCGACGTGGTGCGACAGGTGGTAACCGATGTTGTACGGCACCATCACGAAGCTCGGGAGCCAAGACTGCCGCACGGTATGGCTCGTGAGACGGCGATCATCCGAGCGCTGCATCCCACCGTGCTCGGCGATCGAGCGCAGACGATTGATCACGCGCCACACGGTCATCCATGGCGCGAACCACAGGAACAGATATAGCTGCGGCCATCCCGCGAGCGTGAACGCCGCGAGGACAACGAGTTGGGCCACGACGATGCGAGCGGCATGCACGCGACTGTCTTCGAACTTCAGGCCGCGCAGCAGGCTCTTGAGGTTCTTCCATCCGCTGTTGCCGAACAGATCACGCTTCAACTTGCGACGCATCGACGCCTTGGTGATCGGATAGCCGTTGTACAGGTTCATGTCCGGCTCGTTCGGGCCGAACTCGTCCTTGTGGTGCGCCATGTGACCGCGGCGATACAGGTCGGTCGAGACGAAGGCGACGTAGCCGACGACCCAACGACCGACAACGTCGTTGATGCGCTTGTTGCTGAACAGGAGACGGTGAGCGGCTTCGTGGCTGAGGCTGGCGAAACGCGCGAATTGCGGTCCCATCAAGAGGAAGGCGACCAGCCACGCGACGGGATGGCTGATCCACGCCGCCGCCCCGAAGATGCCGATGGTACTGAGCCACATGAACGCGACGGTCCACGCGTTGGCCAGGTTGGGGATGCGGCGGAGCTCGGCGCGCACGTGAGGGACGGGCATTCCGGTCGCGCTGAGGCGCTCGGTGGGAAGCACCTCCGGAAGGGCTTCGGCCGGAGGAGTCATCGTCACGGCCATCGCACGAGTATTACACTTTCCCTGCACGTGACGCAACCTCGTAACACTCGCTTGCTCAGCGCCCGCTCGGTGATCGCCAGCACGCTGCTGGGCACCGAGCCGCCTCGGCTGCCGGGCCGCGCCCTCGTGCGCGTCTCCGAGCTGTTCGGGATCAGCGAGGGCACAGTCCGCACTGCGCTGTCGCGCATGGTCGCGGCGGGCGAGCTCACGTCTCACAACGGCAGCTACAAGTTGAGCGGACCCCGTCTGCTGGAGCGGCGAGCCCGGCAGTCCGCCAGCCGTCGCGCGACGCGCCATCGCTGGCACGGCGGCTGGGTGATGGCGATCGTCGTGAGTGAGCGGCGAGATGCCTCCGCACGGGCCGACCTCCGGTCCGCGCTCGAGTCGGTGCGGCTGGCCGAGCTCCGCGAGGGTGTGTGGGCGCGGCCCGACAACATCGACATCGTGTGGGCGCCGGTCGTGGGCGAGCAGTGCACGATCGTGCACGCGCGCGATGTCGATCCTTCGTTGGTCGCTCGGCTGTGGCCCGTCGACGAGTGGGCGGCTCACGCGAATGAGCTGCGCTCCGAAATGGAGCTGCTCGTCGGACGCCTCGAGCACGGTGAGACGGCGGCCTTGGCGGAGGGCTTCGTTGTGTCCGCGGCCGTGCTGCGGCATTTCCAAGCGGATCCGTTGCTCCCCGAGGAGCTGTTGCCCCGCGGGTGGCCGGGTACGGCACTGCGGGAGGAGTACGACCGCTTCGATCTCGCGTACCGGGCGCTGCTCGTCGACTACTTCCGTATCCTGCCGTGATGGACGATCGGGTCTACTTCCGCCAGCTCCTGTCCGGACGCGACTTCGCGCAGCACGACAACATCGCCCGTCAGATGGTCAACTTCGTGTACCTGATCGGCGACCGCGAGACGGGCGAAGCCGTGGCCGTCGATCCCGCGTACGACATCCGCGGGCTACTCGACATCCTTGCGGCCGACGACATGAAGCTGGTCGGCGCGCTGGCGACCCACTACCACCCCGATCACGTCGGCGGATCGATGGGCGGATTCACGATCTCCGGCGTGCGCGAGTTGCTCACGTTGCATCCCGTGCCGATTCACGTGCAGGCCGACGAAGCACTGTGGGTCAAGCGCGTCACCGACGCATCGGACTCAGATCTCGTCGAGCATCAGTCGGGCGATCAGGTGATGGTCGGCGAGATTCCGATCGAGCTGATCCACACGCCCGGGCACACGCCGGGCAGTCAATGCTTCCTCGTCGACGGCAAGCTCGTCGCCGGCGACACGTTGTTCCTCGAAGGCTGCGGCCGCCTCGACCTCCCGGGTGGCGACCCGGTGGCGATGTACGAGAGCCTCACGCAGAAGCTGGCCAAAGTGCCCGACGACGCGATCCTCTATCCCGGGCATCAGTACTCACAGGAGCCGTACGCGTCGATGGGCGAAACCCGCCAGATGAATTACGTGTTCCGCCCGAAGACCGCCGAGCAATGGCTCATGATGTTCGGCCAGTGAGACTTTCCCCTTCAAAACGACACAGCGCTGTGTCGTTTTGAAGGGGAAAACGTGCGCGCCCGTGGTGGAAGGGGACACTCCCCTGGCCGCGTCCGCCGACACGACCAGGGACGGTGTCCCGCCCTGTCCCCGCCAGCCTTAGAGCACGTGCTCGCGATCTTCCGCCAGATCGCGGGATTGGCCCTGGAAGCGAGCGGCGACGTCGGTCATCGTTCGCCGAGCGATGACGGGAAACTCGGTCAGCAACTCTTCGAATGCTTGATCTTCGAACACAAAGAAGCGCATGGGCGAAGCGGCCACGACCGTTGCGGTGCGCGGCGCAGGATTGAGCACCGCCAGCTCACCAATCACGGCTCCTACGTCGAGCAAAGCCAGCATCCGCCCACCGGCCGTGACCTCCGCCTCGCCTTCTGCAACGACGAAGACCTCGTGACCCCAGTCGCCCTCGTAGACCAGCACGTACCCCGCCGGTACGGCGACCTCGTCCGCCATTCGGGCGATCCGCTCGAGTTGCTCGTCAGAGCAACCATCAAAGAGGCGCACTTCCCGTAGGTGCTCCACCTTGACGTCCCGGCGGGCCTTCATCCGTTCCATCGTCGCTGACTACTCATGGTGAGGCAATCCCTCGTTCGTCACACGTTTGCGGTCGCGAGGTAAGGGTTCTCTCACCTTTTGGTTACTCCCGGAGGTCCGCGAGGGAGACGGCCCCCCGGCGGATCGCCTCGTTGGCCAGTCGTACCCGACGCCGTTCGCCGGACTCGTAGACGCCGAACTTGTCGTACAGGCGCAGGAGGTGCTGCTTCACGGCCGCCTCGGTCACGACGAGCTGCTCGGCGATGAGGCGGATCGATGCCGGCTCGGTGAAGAGATCGGCCGACAGCACCGGCCGGCACAACGCAACCAATACGTCGCGCTCGCGGCGCGTGATGTCGGGGGCCGGCTCGGCGGTGCGGGTGACGGTGACGTCGGGGGTCGCATCCGCCGATCGGAAGATGATGCGCGTGCGGCCGATGCGAATCTCATCGCCGTGGCGCAGTGGCCGGTCGCTCCACACCCGCTCGCCGTTCACAAACGTGCCGTTGCTCGACGCCAGGTCACGGACGCACCAGTCGCCGCCGCCGACCGGCTCGAGGATGGCGTGCAAACGGGAGAGTTCGGGATCGCTCGGGACGGCAACGTCGCTGGTGTCGGCTCGGCCGATCGTGACCCGCTCGCGGTCGAGCGCCACCAACTCACGCCCGTCCGGCTTCCAAACCTCGAGCTGAGCCACCACAAAGCCACCTTACGCGTTCGACAATTCGTTGCCGCTGAACCGCACACCGTAATTTCACGGTCCATGCATGATCTTGTGATCCGTGGGGCCAAGATCGTCGATGGAACGGGAGCGCCCGCCTTCACGGGCGACATCGCCATCGACGACGACCGCATCACCGAAGCCGGCGGCACCGCCGCAAAGGGGGCGCGCGAGCTCGACGGTGACGGCCTCATCGCCGCCCCCGGATGGGTCGACGTCCACACCCACTACGACGGCCAGGCCACCTGGGATCCCGAGATGACCCCGTCGAGTTGGCATGGCGTGACCACCGTTGTGATGGGCAATTGCGGTGTCGGTTTCGCGCCCGTTCGGCCGGGCGGCGAATCGTTCCTCATCGAACTGATGGAAGGCGTCGAGGACATTCCCGGTACCGCGTTGCACGAAGGCATCGACTGGAACTGGGAGACCTTCGCCGAGTACCTCGACGCGCTCGAGGCCACACCACGCGTGATGGACATCGCTGCGCAGGTTCCGCACGCCGCGGTCCGCGCGTATGTGCTCGGTGATCGCGCCCACGACGAGGCGAACGCCGACGAGATCTCGGAGATGGCCGACATCGTCGAGACCGCGTTGCGCGCCGGCGCGGTCGGATTCACCACCTCACGAACACTCCTGCACAGCTCGAAGCACGGTTTGATCCCGGGTACCAACGTGGCACCCGACGAGCTGATCGCGATCGGCGACGCGATGGGTCGCGCCGGACACGGCGTGTTCGAGATGGTGTCCGACCATCAAGGCCGCGAGCCCGAGCGAGAATGGCTCGTCGATCTGGCCACTCGGTCCGGATGCACGGTCACCTACGCGCTCGCGCAAGCGCCGTACGCCCCCGACGCCTACCGCGAGTCGCTGGAAGACGCCGAGCGGTGCGCAAGCGAAGGGATCACCATCGTCCCGCAGGTGTCGAGTCGGCCCACCGGGATGCTGTTCGGTCTGCAGTCGTCGCTGCATCCGTTCATCACGCACCCCACGTACCGTCCGCTGCGCGAAATGCCGCTGGCCGAGCGCGTCGCTCGCCTTCGCGACCCTGAAGTGCGCGAGGCGCTGCTCGCCGAAAAGCCGGCGACCGAGAACGTCATCGCGACGACGTTGATCACGCGCTGGGCGCAGATCTTCCCCCTCGGAGACCCGCCGGACTACGAGCCGGCACCGGCGACGAGTGTGGCCGCGGTCGCAGAGCGCGAAGGCCGGTCGCCGGAAGCAGTCGTGCTCGACTGGCTGCTCGAGCGGGATGGCAAGGCGCTGCTGTTCGCCCCTCTCGCCAGCTACGTCGCGTTCGATCACGACGTCATCCGGGAGATGATGACGCACCCTCGCACCGTGCTCGGGTTGTCTGACGGTGGCGCGCACTGCGGCCTCATCTGCGACGCGAGCATGCCGACCACCTTGCTCACGCACTGGGTACGTGACCGTTCGCGGGGTGAGCGATTGTCGGTCGAGCAAGCGGTGCACCTTCAGACCGGACGCACCGCGGCCACGTACGGCTTTCGCGATCGCGGCACGCTGTCACCAGGGCTGCGCGCCGATCTCAACCTCATCGATCTCGAGGGCATGCGCCTCCACGCACCCGAGATGGTCTTCGACCTTCCGGCCGGCGGACGACGCCTCATCCAACGCGTCGACGGCTACCGCGCGACGGTCGTCGCCGGACGCGTCACGTTCGTCGACGGTGAGCCGACCGGCGAACGCCCCGGCCGCCTGGTGCGCGCGTCGTAGTCAAGAAGCCCGGAGCGCGGCGATGGCGTCGCTCACCGTCGCGACCTCGATGACCTTGATGCCGATGTCGCCGGGATCCTGGCCGAGGGGGACGAGCAGCAGCGTCGCGCCCGCGGCCCGAGCCACCGCCACCTTCTCCGCGAGGAAGCCCACCGGCTGAACTCGTCCTTCCCGGTCGAGTGATCCGGTCGCGGCGATCGTCCGCCCCGAGGCCAGGTCGGCCGGATCCAAGAGATCCGCAAGGGCGATGGCGTAGATCAACGCGGCCGACGGCCCACCCAGCTCGTGACCGCGAAAGTCGACGTGAAGGGACGCCGGATCGATGCCGTTGCTGCTGGCAGCGGCCTGTACTGCGGACGCTTCGCTGTCGGCGAAGGCGGCTTTCGCCGCGCGATCCGCGGCACCCTGATCCGGGGCGAGCGCGAGCGTGGTCTCGCCCCGCAACCGTGCCCAGATCCAATCGGCGATCGTCGGCTCGTCGAGCGACGCGGACATGAGGATGTAGTGACCGTGGACGGGCTGCGTCGCCGCGCCCTCGACCGACACCTCAGTGGCCACGTCGATCGCGTGTGCAGGGGTCACCAACAGCACGGGCAGATGCCACATGAACAGCGCGCCAAACAGTGCGACGGCGGTCGCAATCACCGCGATCCGAACGGGACGCTCGAGCGAGCGCATCGGTCGCGCGGGCATCTCGGGCAACGACGAACTGAGGCGCCGACCGGGCGTTGGTTGCCGTTCGCATCTGGTCAGCACGGATTGATCGAGCCGCGTGGTGACGCGCCGCTTCACTGGATGCGTTCGGCGCCACGCCTCGAGTCCTTCCACTTGCAAGCGACGAACATGACGAACGACTTCGCCCCGATCGAGGCCGGGAAACAACCCAAGACGCACGCCGGGCGAGTCGAGGGCCAACGAGCGGACGTGACGGCGGCCGAGCACAAAGAGACGACACGGTGTGAGCGCGGTGACCGTCGCCGGTTGAGGACCGAAGCCAAGGATCGCGATCTCGCCTACGTGGCTGCCCGGACCGAGCGTCGCGAGCCGGTGACCGCGATGGGTGAGTTCGAGTTGGCCGGCGAGCACGACGACGAGGCTGTGACCGATCGCGTTCTCGCGGAACACCACTCGTCCGACCTCGACACCGATCTCGTCACCCCAGTGCGCGATCGTTCGGATCTCCGCACGCGAGCACGCCGCAAAGAGCGGCTGCGCGGCCAACCGGCGATGAGCCGCGGTCCAGCGAAACGAATGCAGCCACCGCCGAACTTCATCCCGCCACGTTGGCCACGACGGCTCGAGGTGCAGTTCGTCATCGAAGCCGGCGGGCCGCGGCGCATCGAGGGGCGGGAGTTTCTTTGGAGACAGCACCCCGGCGTCCACGGCGGCTCCTCGGGCAAACGATAACGCCGACGCCCGGGTCGTTCGGCTGCCGAGGACTAGCGTGCGCCCGCGTGAGCACGCGCGACGCGTATCGGGGCGTGCTCGCCGTGCCGGACGCTCGAGCGCTCATCGGGGCCAGCGCCGCTTCGCAGCTTGGTGATTGGCTCTACAACGCCGCGCTACTCGGATACGTCTACGACACGACAGGATCAGCCGGGTGGGTTGGGGCGGCGACAATCTGCCGGCTCCTGCCCTACGTGCTGCTCGGCCCGGTCGGCGGCGTAGTGGCCGACCGCTACGACCGGCGGAAGGTGCTCCTCGCCGGCGATGCGCTCCGGAGCCTGCTCATGGTCGTCCTCGCTGCGGTGGTCGCGGCTCGAGGGTCGGTGGTCATCGTGGTTGCGCTGACCGCGCTCGCCTCGGCTGCAGGAACGGCCGAGCGGCCCGCGTCCATGGCGTTGCTCCCGCGGCTCGTCGGTGAATCCAAGCTCGGACCAGCCAATGCGTTGTTGCACACCGTGCAAGACCTCGGGGTGGTCGCGGGTCCCGCGGTCGGGGCGATCCTGCTCGCGGTGGCGCCGCCCGAGGGGGCCTTCCTGGCCAACGCAGCAACATTCGCCGCCTCGGCGGTACTCGTCTTCACGATGCACCACCGGGTCTCGTCAGTGAGCCGGCGTGTGGGCGACGGTGTCGTCGCACAGTTGCGCCACGGGGTGCGGACCGCCCGGGGCACGCCGTTCATCGTGCCGCTGTTCCTCGTGGTCGCCATGGCCGAGCTCACCTACGGCGCCCAGACCGTGCAGCTGGTGGTGTACGGCGAGCGCGAACTCGGTCTCGGACCGGGCGGGTACGGCTATCTGCTCTCCGCGCTCGGGCTGGGCGGGGTGATGAGCGTCGCGGTCAACGCTCGGCTGGCCGCGAGCACGAAGATCTCGACGATCGTGGTCGTGACCGGTTCACTGTTCTGCGCGACTCAGATCGTCTACGCCGGGACCGAGATCCCTGCGTTCGCGTTGGCGATCACGTTCCTCGGCGGCGCCGGCATGGTGATGTGCGAGGTCGTGGTCGAGACCGCGCTCGCCCGCGTTGCGCCACCCGACGTCTTGGGTCGGGTCATGGGCGTGTACGACGCGCTGTCGGTGGCGGCGATGGTGGCGGGCGCCGTATTGGCCCCCGTGCTGCTCGCCGCGACGTCGTTGCGCACCAGCCTCGCGGTGCTCGGCTCGGTCGCCGTGCTCGCCTGCGTGCTGTCGGTGAGGGGACTTCGTGGCCTCGATGCACTGAGCCGTCAGCGCTTGGAGTTGCTCGCCTCGCGGGTCAGCGTGTTGGGGCAGCTCCCCATCGCCGCGGGCTTGCCCCCCGTCGTACTCGAACAACTCGCCGCCGCCGCGCAGACCTGCCCTCTGCCGCCTGGCGTCGATGTCGTGGTCCAGGGCGCGCCCGCTCACGCGTTCTATGCCGTTGTCGACGGGAGCGTCGTCGTGCATCGGGACGACGAGGAGATGGCCCGAATCGGACCCGGTGGGTTCTTTGGAGAGCGGGGGCTGCTCGACCGCGCGCCCCGGAACGCGTCGGTCACGACCGCGGAGCAGAGCACGCTGCTGCGCCTCGACGGGGACGTGCTGCTCGACGCGCTCCAAGCCGCACCCGCACTGCGGTCGGCACTCGATCACTCCGGTCGGCCGGCGTCGCCTCCGGCCGAGCCCGGCGCGCTCGTGGACGACCCCACATGGGTCGTCGCGTGAGCGTCGACGGCGCCACCGTCGTCGTCGTCGGTGCGGGCTACGAGGGCAAGCGGCGCGCCCACACGCGGATGGCCGAGCTTGGCGCGCGCCTCGTGATCGTCGACGAACCCGGGCACTGGTCGCAGTCACTGGACGCCGAAGGCGTTGCCTCGACGTGGCTGCCCGCGCCTGTCAGCGGCGACCCCGACACCGATGCCAAGGTGGTCCTCGAAGCCTTGGAGCGCGCCGGCGTCCGACCCGACGGGGTGCTGACCCACTGGGAGGACAGCGTGTGCGTGGCCGCTCGGGTCGCGGCCGCGTTGGGCCTGCCCGGGAACCCCCCGGAGGCGGTGGACGCGGCGCGCAGCAAGATCCGGACCCGCGAGCTGTCGGCCGCGTTGGGCTTGCCGACTCCCGCGGCCCGGCGAGTGCAGTCCCTGGACGAGCTCTTCGCGGCCGCGTCCGACGTCGGATTTCCGGCCGTGGTGAAACCCGAATTCGGCGCGAGCGCGATGGGCTGCGTCCGAGTCGACGGCCTGGACGAGTTGCCGGGCATCTATGCCCTGGTCCGTACCGTCGTGCGCCCAGAGAGCGACGGCATCTTTCGTGCGGGGAACGACCTGCTGCTGGAGGAGTACCTCGATGGTGTCGAGTTCGACGTCGACCTCGTCATGCACGAAGGCAAGTGCCGGTTCTCGAGCGTCTCGCAGAACTGGCCCACCGCCGAACCGTCATTCCAAGAGACCGGACTGCATTGCCCACCGGACCACGACCGCCGAGCGGTGCGCCGCCTGGTCGATCTCGCCGTGCAAACGGCCCAGACGTTCGGGCTGCGCCGGGGCGTACTGCACATCGAGGGCAAGTGCACGAGTCGCGGCCCGCGGCTGGTCGAGGTCAATGCACGAATGGGCGGCGGAAGGGTGTGGGAGATGGTTCGAGCGGTCTGGGACGTCGACCTCGTCGAGGCCCAGCTTCGGTCCAGCCTCGACCTTCCTCCGGCCATCAAGCCGGCCCGTCGACCTCGGTGCGCGGTCGTCGACACGATCGTGCACGCGCCGGCGACGGGCCGCCTGACGGCCCTGCCCTTGGGCGACGTCGCACCATCCGCCTGCATCGGTCTCGACGTGGATGCCGAAGTCGGCGAACCCGTGCAGGGCCCGGACAACATTTTCGCCTCCGTCCTGGCCGAGCTGGTGGTGAAAGGCAAGGACCTGAAGCACGCAAGAGCGCTCGCGGCCGCGGCGCTCCGCGATCCGCCGACGGTCGCGTGACTGCTCACGTCCACCTGCGTGATCCGGGGCCCGGCCGCAGATGAGTTCTGGGTGCCATGGTCGTCAACACATCATGGAAGCAACCAACCTCGCAGACCTGTACGGACTGCCCTTGCTCGACTGGGCCGGTATCGAATCCCGCCTCGACGAGGGTTTCACCCAAGCCCCGGAGACGGGCGGACCGAACCGCCACAGTTGCTGGTTGGCCACGATCAACAGGGACGGAAGCCCGCACGTCACGGGAGTGGGCGCTCTCTGGATCGACGGTGCGTTCTGGTTCGAGACCGGAGAGCGCAGCCGTAAGGGGAAGAACCTCGCCCGCGATCCGCGCTGCACGTTGAGCGTTGCGCTTCACGAGTTCGACCTCGTCGTCGAAGGTGAAGCGCGCAAGATCACCGACCCGCAGACGGTCTCCGCCATGGCGGCGCACTGGGCCGCCGGGGGCTGGCCCGCCCGTGTCGACGACACGGGACTCGCGCTCACCGCCGAGTACAGCGCACCCTCCGCCGGGCCCCCACCGTGGATGGTGTACCGCATCACGCCGCGACGGGCGACGGCCCTCTCGACGGTCGAACCGGGCGGCGCCACGCGCTGGATGTTCACGGATCCCGGCGACATCGGAGTGAGTGGTGGTGGGCGAGGGGGGACTTGAACCCCCACGTCCTTTCGGACACAGGAACCTGAATCCTGCGCGTCTGCCAATTCCGCCACTCGCCCGAGTGACAAGAGGGGCAACGATAGCAACCGCCTCGTCACCGC
>JBEEGD010000027.1:0-2820 GCA_041166685.1 Acidimicrobiaceae bacterium
CGAGGGGTGCCCGGCGAACTGTGCACTCGGGGCTACTCGGTGATGCTCGGCTACTGGGACGAGCCACAACTCACCGCCGAGTCTGTGGACGCGGCGGGCTGGATGCATACGGGTGATCTGGCCACGATGGACGACGACGGCTACCTCGCGATCGTCGGTCGCATCAAGGACATGGTGATTCGCGGCGGCGAGAATGTGTACCCCCGAGAGATCGAAGAGTTCCTGTACGCCCATCCCGACATCGAAGACGTACAAGTGGTCGGCGTTCCTGACGAGAAGTACGGCGAAGAGCTCATGGCCTGGGTTCGCCTGCGCCCTGATGCGGACACGCTCACCATCGATGCAGTGCGTGCGTTCTGTGAAGGCAAGCTCGCGCACTACAAAGTCCCGCGCTATCTCCATCTGACCGACGAGTTCCCGATGACCGTCACGGGCAAGGTCCGCAAAATCGAGATGCGCGAGCGGTCCGTCGAGATCCTCGGCCTCGCGTGATGGACGGCGTTCACGACATCGGTGGTCTCCAGGGTTTCGGTCCGGTCGACGCGCCGCCCACCGAGCCGGTGTTCCACGACGACTGGGAGCGACGGGCGTTCCGGATCAGCATGGCCGCGATGATGAGCTTCGCCTCCGCCGGCGGGCGCTTCCGGCACAGCATCGAGCGAATGGACCCCGCCCACTACCTGTCGTCGTCGTACTACGAGCACTGGCTCACGGGTGTGTCGACGCTGGTTGTCGAGGCGGGTCTGGCATCGCCCGAGGACCTCGAACGCCGTGCTGGCGGCGTGTTTCTGTTGTCGCGTGCCGATCGTGGGACGGCGCCGTCAGAGCCAGGACCTGATCAGACCGAGCCGCGATACGCAGTGGGTGACCGCGTGCGGGTTCGCGAATGGCATCCACTCGGTCACACGCGTGCGCCGCGCTACGTGCAGGGCAAGCGGGGCGTGGTGACGCGGTTCGATGGTGCGCACAATGTTCCCGACGTCGAGGCGCACGGCGGTGGCCGCGTGCTTGATCCGACATACTCGGTGCGGTTCTCGGCCCGCGAGTTGTGGGGCGACGGTGGCGCGGACGGCGCGACGGTCAATGTCGACCTGTGGGAGCGCTACCTCCAGAGCGATCCATGAGCGAGCACGATCACGACCACGGGCATGACCACAATCCCGAACCACTCGCGCCGATCGAAGCTCGCGTCGCCGCCATCGAGGCCGTGCTCACCGAGAACGGCATGTTCGACACCGAGCTGCTCGACCAGCTGGTCTCGCACTTCGAAGACAACCTCGGTCCGATGAACGGTGCCAAGGTCGTGGCCCGCGCCTGGGTCGATCCCGACTACCGGAGCCGCCTGCTCGCTGACGGCACCGCGGCCATTGCCGAACTCGGTTTCGGCGGTCCTGAGGGCGATCACATGGTGGTCGTCGAGAACACTCCCGAGGTGCACAACATCGTGGTGTGCACGCTGTGCTCGTGCTACCCGTGGCCAACGCTCGGCCTGCCTCCGAAGTGGTACAAGGCGCCGGCCTATCGGTCGAGGGCGGTGCGCGAACCGCGAGCGCTCTTGTCGGAGATGGGCACCGACGTGGCGGACGACGTCGACATCCGCGTGTGGGACTCCAGTGCCGAGGTCCGTTATTTGGTCCTCCCAGAACGACCGGCGAACACCGACAATCTTTCGGAAGCGGAGCTCGCCGCGCTGGTCACCCGCGATTCGATGATTGGTGTCGAGCGCCTTTGACTCCGGAGTTGCCCGACGAGATCGCGTTCATGGATGGTGTCAGTGCCCTTCCGCGCGACAACGGCGAGCTGGTGTTCTCCGCCCCTTGGGAGGGACGTGCGTTCGCGCTTGCGGTCGCGCTCGTCGAGCGGCTCGACATGCCCTGGGATGCCTTTCGGCGCCGGCTCATGGATGCCATCGCCGATGATCCCGATCGTCCGTACTACGAGAGTTGGGCGGTAGCCCTCGAGGCGCTCGTCCTCAGCCTCGGGCTCACCACCTCGGCTGCCCTCGACGCCGCGACTCCTGCCGAGCGCGCGCCCCTTTGATCTGGACCGGTGCACGCGTCGACGATGGGCGTGCACCGTCATTCTCGACGAAATAGGCATCGCCTACCGATGCCTATTGCGTCGAGTTCGCGAAAGATTGTGTGGTTGTGCACGGGAATTGCGGGCGCTCTCAGCCCGTTCACAGGTTCGATCGCCATCCTCGAGGGTGATGCCGATCTCGATGCCGTCCGCTCCGCCCTATGCACCTCCGGCTGAGCCTCCGTGGGCGGATCAGTGGCCTCCGGTTCCGCCGATCCCGCCCGCGCCGCCGAGCGAAGAGACACCGTCGCATCGACCGCGGCGTGGACGCGCCGCGGCGATCGTGGTCGCGCTCGCGTTGGTCGGTGGTGCGATCGGCGTCCAGGTCGGCGGCGCGCTCTTCGGATCGCCCGTGTCGACCTCCTCGACCAGCGCCAAGAGCGCGACCTTGCCGACCGTCGGCTCGACGACCCCACGCACACCGACGACAACCACCGATGCCGCGGCCATCGCGTCCCAAGTCGCCCCCGCGGTGGTCGACGTCAACACCATCCTCAGCAACGGCAAGGCGGCGGGCACCGGCATGGTTCTCACGCCCGACGGGCTGGTGTTGACCAACAACCACGTCATCGCCGATGCCACCGACATCCGCGTGCAGATCAACGGGGCCGGGCCGATCTACGCCGCGACGGTGCTCGGCTACGACATCACTGACGACGTCGCGCTGTTGCAGATGCAGGGCGCATCAATTTTGCCGACGATCAGCGTCGGCGACTCATCGACGGTCGCGGTGGGCGATCG
>JBEEGD010000028.1:0-7910 GCA_041166685.1 Acidimicrobiaceae bacterium
GTCGATGAAGAACGCCTTGTCGCCGACACCGGACACGTCCTCTGCCGTGGTCTTGAAGGTGCTGGCGATCGCGTCAGCGGCGACCTTGATCTCCGTGTCGCCGCCCTGGAACGGCGAGACGTTGAAGCTCACGCTCGAACCCACGTGGCTCGAGTCCGTGTCGAGCGCGCTGAATGTGCAGCTGGACCCGCCGCTGCCATCCTGCTTCTTGACCGTGAACCCGACGACGCTGCTGACATCGCTTTCGCTGAGCTTGCAGGCCTCGAGCGAGCCGCTGTCGCTCGTCGAGCTGCTGCTGGCGCCGGTGCTGCTGGAGCTGGATGTGGCCGAACTGGCCGTCTTGTTTCCGCCGCCGCCACACGCGGCGACCGCCAACGCAATTGCGAGCACGAGCCCGCCGAATCGAACAATTCGCCGCATGTTGTCTCCCCTGATCCACGCACTCCCCGCCTGGGAGGCATGGCGACTGTACTGCCGACTCGGCGAGTGGCTGTGCCCAGAACTCCGGATCAGACCACGAAAGGGGTGCCCTAACGTCTGATTCGTGAGCCCAACCCTCGTTCTGCTGCGGCACGGCCGCAGTGACTGGAACGATCGCAATCTGTTCACGGGCTGGGTCGACTCCGACCTCTCCGAGCGCGGCCTCGCGGAGGCCCGGCGAGCCGGCGGGTTGATCGCCGAGGCCGGCATCCGCCCGGATGTCGTCCACACGTCGCTCCTGGTGCGCGCCACCCGCACGGCATGGATTGCGCAGGACGTGATGCAGATGACGTGGCTACCGGTGCGGCGCAGCTGGCGGCTCAACGAGCGGCACTACGGCGCCCTGCAAGGGCTCGACAAGAAGGCGACGGCCGAGAAGTTCGGCGAGGAGCAAGTCAAGATCTGGCGCCGCTCGTACGACATCCGTCCTCCGGACATCGAGCGGGGCAGCGAGTTCGATGTGTCCGCGGATCCTCGGTATCGCGACGTGCCACCGGATGCCATGCCGCTGGCCGAATGCCTCAAGGACACGCTCGAGCGAACGCTGCCCTACTGGGACGACGCCATCGTGCCCGACCTCCGCGCCGGTCGCGTGGTGTTGATCGCCGCCCACGGCAACTCATTGCGGGCGTTGGTGAAGCACCTCGACGACATCAGCGAGGTCGAGATCGTCGACCTCAACATCCCGACCGGAAACCCGCTCGTGTACGAGCTCGACGACACTCTCACACCGCTGTCGCACCGCTATCTCGATCCTGAAGCCGCTGCCGCTGGTGCCGCCGAGGTCGCCGCCCAGGCAGGCTAAAGAACGGTCACCGCGAAGGTGGCGCGGCGGAACCGACGGCGCTTCGTCGTCACACCGCCGGCGACGAACCGCTGCATCGCCGCCTTCTCCTCGTCACCAAGTTTGCGGCCGTCACGGTCCGTCACCTCGAATCGGTCCACCGCAACGCCGTCCTCACCCGAGATGCGGGCGGAATGCACCTCGATCCCAGCGGCGGCGAACGCATTGGCCAGCGCGTGAAGCAAACCCGGCTTGTCGGGCGCCGTTACGTCGCACACCGTGTGCCACGGCGAGGCGCCATCGTCGAACGTCACTGTCGCCTCCGGCAGAGGTGTTGAAGCCAGCGGCGCGCCCAACGCCTTTTCGATTGCCGCCCGCAGGAGACTCGGATCGATCGGCTCATCGCTCCACACTCGAAACGATTCGAGCGCGCCACCGTCGGGCCATGTCGCGACGATCGCATCGCGCACGTCAAGACCGAAACCGGCCAGAGCGCCAGTCACGCTGGCGAGGAGACCGGGCTGGTCGCGGGCAGCGACGTCGGTCCACCAGCCGCCATCGGTCTCGCTCACTTGCACTCGGGCCTCGCTCGTCGCGGCCAGCGGTTCGAGCAGTTGGGCGTGGCGAGCGATCGCGTCCGAGTCCTCACGCAGTACGTACGCGCGCGGCGCTCCTTCGATGCGTTCGACGACACGAGGCACACCGCCGACGAGGCGGGCGGCCTCGGCCCGCCGACGGCCGACGAGGTTGCGGGCTTCGAGACCGGTGAGACTTGACGTCGCCAGCGCAGCCTGCACGAGGTCGTGCAGCTCCGTCATGCGCTCGACTTCCCACGCGTCACGGTCATCGCCGCTGACGACGCTCAACAGGTAGAGCGCCCGGGCATGCTCGGGCTTGTCGAGGTGCGACGCGAGTTGGAGCACCGACTCCTCGGTGAGCCCGTCAGCCCGGCGCGCTGCAGACCAGAGCAAGGCCCGATCCGCGACGAGCATGGCGATCTCCTGCTCCGCCACAGCACCGAGGTCGAGGCGGCGCACGACCTGGCGGGCCTGCGTCACCGGCGACTTCTGCCCGTCGAGCCCTTCGCTGAGGAGCGCGCCGAGCAAGAGCCACTTGCGATTTGCGAGCTTCTCGACTTCGGGATGGAGCGGGTCGTCTTCTCGAACTGCTCGCAGTCGTTCGACCGTTGGCCAACGGTGCGTGCTCATCGGGTCGAGCAGCAACGGATCGGATTGGCGCGACCTCAGAGCAGCGGCCAGCTCGGGCAACGCTTTGTCGAGTACCCCCACGATCTCGAGCAGGCGCCATGACCGCGCGTTGCCGTGCTCGACCACCCGCATCAGCGCATCGGTGGCTCGCCGATCCCAGGTGAATGGGGTCGACGAGACGGTGCTCAACCAGTCGAGCAGTTCCGGCGACGGCGGCGAGTGCGCGGCGTCGACGGCCGCGTCGAGCGCGACTCGAACCCACTCGCCCGAGGGCGCCGGCGCGTTGGGTAGCGGAACCGTGGTGGGGGTGAACGTCCGCAGCCGCGTGTAGCGCATCTTCAACAGCTGCGGCGTGACGAGGGTCGTCACCAACACCACCAACAGCAACGACGCGTACAGGTCGTCGTCGAGCACCCCCTGCTGCAGCCCGATCGTGGCGAAGATCAGGCCGACTTCGCCGCGAGGGAGCATTCCGAGTCCAATGAGCAGCTTGTCGCCGGGTGATCCGATGGCACCGAGCGGCGACACGAGCTTTCCGACGACGGCGACGACCAGGAGGATCGACGCGTCGCGCAGGACGGCAGGCCTCGTGAAGGCCTCGATGCGCGCGTCGATGCCGATCTGCAGGAAGAACACCGGAATGAACAGATGTCCGACGGGCGCAAGCTCACGACGGATGCGGTCTGACTGCTCGCTGCGGGCCAGCGCGAGACCGGCTACGAATGCTCCGACGATGGGGGCGAGCTTCGCGGCATCCGCGACCTCGGCGAAGATGAGCGTGAAGGCCAAGCCGAGCGCGACGAGCGTGCCCGTTGAACGAGACACCCGCTCGACCAGACCGAAGAGCGGAGGCGCGAGTCGTAGCCCCGCCACGGTGCCGATCACCAAGAAGGCGACGGCGACGAACACGATGCCCGCGACCGAGAGCGCCGACACCGACCCCTCGGTCACGAGACGAACGACGACGGTGAGCACGACGAGCCCCATCACGTCGTCGGCGACTGCCGCGCCCAGCACGATGCGCGCTTCGGTCGTCGCCAGCGCTCGCAAGTCGCCGAAGACCCTCGCCGTGATACCAACGCTGGTCGCCGTGAGTGCGGCGCCGACGAACAACGACGTCTTGAAGTCGAACCCCAGGAGCTCCATGGCACCGAGCCCGAGGATCATCGGCGAGACCACTCCGACGGTCGCGACCAGCATCGAGGCCCGTCCGACGGCGCCGAGCTCCTTGAGGTCCATCTCGAGACCAACCTCGAGCAGCAGCAAGATCACACCGATCTCGCCGAGCGTGCGCAGCGTCTCGTCAGTCGATCCAACAAGGCCGAGCATCGACGGCCCGATGACGACGCCCGCAAGGATCTCGCCGACAACCGCGGGCACGCCGATGCGCTCGGCGCCTTCCGCCGCGAGCTTCGCCGCGATGAGCACGACGAGGATGTCGAAGAGGACGGAGCTGACGTTCATCGTGTCTCTACGCGATGAGCGGGCACGACGTCCTTGTCGTGCCCGTTCATCGCATGAGGTGTGAGTCGGATCAGACCGGTTCGGCTGTCCTGGTCTCGTGCGTCGGGCTGATGCCCGCGTGGAGGACGACCGGATCGATCTCGAGGAAGTCGGGGTAAGCCAAGGCGCCCATCTCGGGGAGGTCCATGCCCGCGATCTCCATCTCCGCCGACGGACGGATGCCGCCCTTCATGATGGCGTTCTGGAGCTTGAAGAAGCCAAGGGCAAAGCCGAACATCACCGTGCACAGCACGAGCACGCCGACGGCTTGCGCGCCGAGCTGACCAAGCCCCGGGTCGAGCCCATACAGAATGCCACTCACGCCCTTCTCGGTAGCGGCCGTGCCTTCGGTCGTCAAGTTCCAGCCGGCGCCATAGTGCCCGTTGGCGAAGATGCCGACGCAGAGCACACCCCAGATGCCGTTGACGCCATGCACGGCGATGGCACCCACAGGGTCGTCGATCTTCATCCGGTTCTCGATGAACCCGCAGGCCAGCACGACGAGGACGCCGGAGATGGTGCCGATCACCGCGGCCGCCCACGGATCCACGAACGCGCACGGCGCGGTGATCGCGACGAGTCCGGCGAGCATGCCGTTGACCATCATCCCCGGGTCGGGCTTCTTGAAGGTCTTCGAGTACATACACCAGAACATCGCCGTGGTGGCGCCGAACGCTGCGGCGAGCGCGGTGTTGGTTGCGACGATCGCGAACTGGATGTCGGTTGCTGCGAGCGTCGACGCCGCGTTGAACCCGAACCACCCGAACAAGAGAATGAAGCAACCGAGCATCGCCATCGGGATGTGGTGTCCCGGAAGCGTGTTGCTCGAACCGTCCTTGTTGAACTTTCCGATGCGGGGCCCGAGCACCAATGCACCGGCAAGGGCGGCGACGCCACCCATCGTGTGCACGACGCCGGAGCCGGCGAAGTCCGTGTAGCCGAAGCCCAAGTGCATGCTGTTGCCGAGCTTGGCCAGCCAGCCACCACCCCACGTCCACGCACCGAACAGCGGGTAGTAGAGGCCGCCGCAGAAGAGGCCCCAACCAACGAACGCCTTCCATTTCCAACGCTCGGCCATCGCGCCGGTCGGGATCGTCGCGGTGGTGTCCATGAACGCCACCATGTAAAGGAAGAAGCCTGCGACCGCCGCGCCACCAGCTTTGCCAATGTCACCGAGCGCGAAGCCGCCCTTCCACAGGAACACCCAGTCACCGCTGCCGACAAGCGGGCCGCCAATGGCGCTGTGATAGCCGTAGTCGTAGCCCGGCAGGACGTAGCTGTAGCCGCCGAACATGAACGCGTAGCCCACGAGGAAGAAGGCGACGAAGCCAAGGCCGAAGATGGCGAAGTTCGTCGACACGACGTGAGCGGCGTGCTTGGCCCGGCAGAAACCAGTCTCGACGAGGGCGAATCCGGCTTGCATGAAGACGACCAGTACCGCGCCGATGACGATCCAGAGCAGGTTGACCTGCGTGCCCAACAAGGTTGTCGCGTCGGGAGTCGTCGCATCCTGCGCGAACGCTGGTGGCGCGAGCGCCAGGGTGAGCGCGCCCGCCAGCCCAAAGCCTGTGAGGATCTTGCGCCTCATGTAATTGGTTCCTTTCGAATGGAGTGGTGCGCTGACGTCGTTGTCAGGGTGCCGTGGGTCTCGGACCCGCGAAGAGAACGTAAAGACGGGGCATCACGGCGCGGTATCCACCTGATGAACCGTTCGCTTCGACTTGCTGACACAAATCTGACGCATGGGATTTCGCGTCAGACTGTCCAGGTGACCGAGAGTGACGAGATCAACCCCGGCAAGATCCGGGCCGGGATGATGATCATCGGAGCTGTGACGGTGATCGCGCTCGTGTTGGCGTTGGCGATCAATGATCCAACGGCGCGCATCGTGTTCGCATTCATCTTCGTCGCCGGTCTGATCCAAACTTGGCGGATCAGACGTCGAGGTCACTCGAGCAGGTAACCCCGGCTTCGCACTGTCCGAATGGCGAGACCCAGCGGGGCGATGCGCCGGCGCAACCGGAGCACATGCACGTCGAGGGCATTACGGCCGGGCGCGCCTTGGGGCCAGCCTGCCCGCGCGAGCGAGTCGCGGCTGACCACCGAGCGGTAGCGATCGAGCAACGCCGACGTCAGACGGGCCTCGACGGGGGGTAGGGGGACCCACCCAGAGCCGGCGCGGAGCACACCGTCCTCGTCGAGCTCGGGCAGCACCTCGAATCTCGACTGGGCCTTTCGGTTCAGATTGTCGACGCGGGCGTGGAGATCGACCTCGTCCGCCGGTACCCGCACCCAGTCCTCGAGATCATCAGTGGTGCGGGGAGGAGCCGACCCGTTCTCCACCAGCAGCAGGCGAGGTATGCCGTCATCACGCAGCTGCGTGCGACGGGGCTCTTCCGCCGGCCAGCGGACCAGGATCACGTCCATCACCCCGGGACGGTACGAGTCGCGTGTTTCTTGGTTGTTTCGCCAACGTGAACCGATGAGACAGCTCGGACGACACGATTCGCCAATTCGCGCGATTCAAGCGCGCCCTGCGGTATGCGCGTACGCTCAGCGCCGATCTGGCGGCCGCTGGGGCTATCAGTGGGGAGGGTTGGAATGGTCGGGAGGGACACCTACCTCGAGCACCTGGCATCCGTGCCGTTGTTCGCCGCGTGCTCACGGAAGGATCTGCAGCGGATCGCGCGGGCGTCGGATGAGGTGCAGATTCCTGAGGGTCGCACCCTCATGAAGCAGGGCGACGTCGGGCGCGAGTGCTTCGTGCTGGTCGAAGGCAAGGTGAAGGTGGAGCGCAACGGCAAGCGGGTTGCGTCGCTCGGACCAGGCGCGTATTTCGGCGAGCTCTCATTGCTCGACAAAGGCCCGCGCACCGCCACGGTCACTGCGGAGTCTCCGATCACGGTGCTCGTGCTCGGTCCGCGTGAGTTCTCCGGCGTGCTGGACGAAGTGCCGACGCTGGCTCACAAGCTGCTCACCGCGCTCGCTCAACGCATCCGCGAGCTCGACGAGAAGACGTACGGCTAGCGATCTCTGGTCTGCGTAGTTCGTGGACCAAATCTGACGGCGAGTAGGTTTCGCCCCAATGAGACAACGGGTCCGTCCGTACCACCTCGTCATCGGCTTCGGTGTCTTCTGGGCGCTGTTCGCCATCGGGTCGGGCGTCGCCCCGCTGCTCGCCGAGTGGTTCGACGACTCTCCGGTGCAACGCGAGGTGTTCCTGAACATCCCGGGTCCGTGGCGGCTGGCCTTCTACACCTTGCTGCCGGTGCTGTTCGTGTACGGCAGCGTGATGTTCGCCGACCGCGTGAAGAACTGGGAGCGTGGAGCGCCCGACCGGCGAACCACCGACGCCAAGACGCTGCCGAAGCGCCTCGGCGACTTCCGTGCAGGCGTGTACATGCAGACCCTGTTGCGCGATCCCGCCGCCGGTCTCATGCACTCGCTCATCTACTTCTCGTTCCTGATCCTGTTCGCGGTCACCGTCGTCTCCCAGATCCAGGACCAGGTGCCCGAAGGTTGGAAGTTCCTTCACGGCCAGACCTACCAGGCATATTCGTTCGTCGGCGATGCCGCCGGACTCGTGTTCGTTCTGGGCATCGGGTGGGCGCTCGCCCGTCGCTACCTACAGCGGCCGTACCGCATCCGCATCAAGTCCAAGCCCGAGCACCTGCTCATCCTGGGCGTGTTCTTCGTGCTCGGCGTCACCGGCTTTCTCGCCGAGGCCTTCCGCATCGCGTTCCTCGGCCGCCCCGACTTCGAGAAGTGGAGCTTCATCGGCTACCCGTTGTCGTGGGTGTTCCGGAATACGGAGCATTTGCACGGCTGGTACCAGGCCACCTGGTTGGTACACGTCGCAACCTTCTTCGTCTTCCTGATCATCTTGCCGATCACGATGATCCGGCACATGTTCACGTCGCCGTTGAACATGTACA
>JBEEGD010000029.1:0-4139 GCA_041166685.1 Acidimicrobiaceae bacterium
GGCCTCATCGCCGAAGGGATGAACCGTCGCATGACCGAGAGGGCATTCGCGACCGCCGATGTCGTGCAGGAGATTGCGGCCGAGGCGGGCCGAACGCCGGCGCAAGTGGCCCTGAACTGGGTGACGAACCGCCCGGAGGTGACCTCATCGCTGGTGGGCGCGCGCACCATCGACCAGCTCGACGACAATCTCGGCTCGGTCGGCTGGCAGCTCGATCCTGACCACGTCGACCGCCTGGACCAATCAAGCCGCGTCAGCATCGGCTACCCCCAGGAGTTCCAACAGTGGATGGCAACCATCGGCATGTGACGAGACGCGTCGCGCGTCCATGTAGCGAGCGTCGTCTTAGTTGAGGTCGCGTTCGCGTTCGAGGTCGCGCCACTCGAACCAATGCCAGTCGATTGGTTCACCACTGGGATGGACATAGGGCGTCGCGGGCGGAGGCAGTGGCTGCCCCGGAGTCACCTTTGGCATTGCGCGGATCTCGCGGCCGTGCTGATCGAAGAACTGCAGTCCATCTCGAGTGTTGGGGTCGCCTCGGATCTCCAACAGCCCGCGGTGGTGTAATCGATGATGCAACGGACACAACGCACACAGGTTGCATGACTCCGTCGGTCCTCCGTCCTCCCAATGCATCAAGTGGTGAATGTGTAGCCAGTGCTTCTGGGTGCAGCCCGGTACCCGGCAGCCTCCGTCGCGGTTCTCGACGAAGGCGCGCATCCGATCGTCCACCGTGCGCATCCGGCTCGACATCGCGGCCAGGATCTCGTTGCCTTCGATGAGGGCTCGTACGTCGGCGTCGCAGGCGAGATAGCGCCGAATCGTGTCGGGCACCACCGAGCCGAGATGCAGCATGGCCGTGCGGTCGGTGACATCGATGTGCAGCAGCACTTGGTAGCGGTCGGCCGGCCGGTCCTTGGGGTTCCCTAGACCTCGGAGAGCTAGATCGGCGGCCCGCACCAAACCATCCACCCAGGTGACGTCGCTACGCGTCTCATTCGTGGCGTCGGGGTGCCGCTCGAAGAAGACTTGCGAGCGTCCGGCCGTCAATGCCTTTTCCACCAGCGCACCTTCGTCCAACGAAAGGTCCGCTCGGAGCTTCCACCGATCGCCGTCGACCGCGAAGCTCACGGAGCTCGGCTTGGTCTCGACGTCGGTGTTGTCCGGCTTCGGCATCGTTCTGAGGAGACGGTCGATCTGCGAGTACAGCATGACGGCGACCTGCTCGGCGATTTCCTCGTCTCGCTCGGCAGGCGCCCGCCTCGCGATGGCGCCCATCGAGTCCTCGGACAGTTGACCGGCGTCGAACAGGGTCGCGGTCAACGGCAACTCCTGCAGCCGTCGTGCGGTCTGGACCAGGGCCGCGGCTCGGGCGGGAGACACCCCGCACTGCCAAGTGACCCAGTGCTCGGGCGACTTGATACCGGCGGCCGTCGCCCACGTCTCGTTCTCGACCACCTCCGCGATCACGCCCACGAGTTCGGCTGTCGCAACGTTGACCGTGCCCATGAGCTCGGCCACCCGGGCCTCAACTCGATCGTGGGCTTCGACCAACGTCATCCCACAAGTATGAACAGGGGGTGTGACAATGAAGATCGACTCGGACTCGGTCCCCGGCTCTTCGTCACACCTCCGGGTGCTCGATGAGCGCGTGTTGGCGCTCACCATACGCGGGCAACAACGCGAGGTACGGCTCAGGGTCACCGGTCCAGTCGAGATCACTGATTTGGGACCGGCTGCGGCGGCCCGCGAGTACGCGAAGCAGCTCCCAGCGGTCTGCGGTCACCGCCGCGTCCGGCTCGTCGCCGAAGGCTCGCTCTTTGCCGTCGTAGCGCAACGTCAGGCCCGGGAGGCCAAGAGCACGAATGCGATAGTCCAGCCCGAAGCTGTAACCGGCGAGCGCCACTCGCGACGCTGCGATATCGCGATGGGGCCGCAGCCCGAGGGCAAGCGCAACGTCGTCGGCGTGCACGCACAGATCGGTAACCAGAACGACGTCGAAGCCGAAAGGGAGAGCATCCAAGCCGGTCGACTCGCCTCTGAGTTGCGCGAGGAACTGCGGTTCGGCCGCGTCCCACTCGCCGACGACTTCTGCAACCGACCGTTCGCGCCGGCGGATGACCTGGCCGTCGGCGTAGGCGTCGCGCGCGGCCACGACGTCGGCGTCGCGGAACTGCTCGAGCAGGTTCAGGTCGGTGGGCATTGCGCCAGCGGCGCCATCAACAGCCAGGCCCGTCACGTGAGCAACGACATCGAGCACATTCCATTCGGGTGTCGCAGGAACCGGGCTTGCCCAGCCCGGGGAGTCGGGCCCGCCGAGTGATGCAAGCAGACGGGTCTTTGTCTCCGCGTACGCAACATCGAGCTCCACCATGGTGGTGAACGTATCGCTTGCCACCACTGGCGGCGGTCTCGACGTACGTGTCCATGTCCCATTCGACACGCGGGAACTCAGGCATCACGAGATACTGCCGTTCGATATTGGGCCGCGGGTGTAGGAAGTTGGGATGACGATCGGAAGTCGGATCCTCGGTGCCGTTGCGAGACTGCCGGCGCCCCAGACCACAGCGGTGTCGGTCGAGCGCGACATCGAGACGAAGATGGCTGACGGCGTCGTGCTGTTGGCCGATCGTTGGTACCCAACGGAGCTGCGAGGAGCGGCCAAAGGTCTTCCGGTGGTGTTGCTGCGATCGCCGTATGGCCGGCGCCAAATCGGAATCGTCGGGCGTCTGTTCGCCGAGCGCGGGTACCAAGTGGTGATCCAGAGTTGCCGGGGCACCTTCGGGTCCGGCGGTGAATGGGTGCCGTTCCGTCACGAGCGGGAAGACGGCACGGCCACGCTGGACTGGCTGACCGCGCAGCCGTGGTTCGGCGGTGCGACGGCGACCTTCGGACCGAGTTATCTCGGCCTCACCCAGTGGGCGGTGGCCGCCGACGCGCCTGAACACGTCTTGGCCATGGCGCCGTCGGTGACCGCGAGCAATTTCCGCGACGCAGTCGTCTATCCGGGTGATGCGTTCGCGCTGGAGACGACGCTCAGTTGGGTGCATCAAGTCGAGCATCAGGAGCTGCGTCCGCTGGGCGTCTTGCGCGCCATGATTCGAAGCCGCCGCGAGCTCCGGCCCGCATACGCGACCCTCCCGTTGTCGGATGCCGACCGGCAGGTGGTCGGCCATCACGTCGAGTTCTTCCAGGATTGGCTCGCTCACGAGGCGCCGGGCGATCCATGGTGGGACGACGTCGACTTCCGCGGCGCGGTCGGCAACGCGCCCGCGTCGAGTCTGCTGGGCGGCTGGTACGACATCTTCCTGCCGTGGCAGGTCGAGGAGTACGAGATGATGGCCCGCGCTGGTCGTCCGGCTCGTCTCACGATCGGACCGTGGAGTCACACCAGCCCCGGAGGTCTCGCGGCAATGCTGCGCGACGGACTCGAGTGGTTCGACACGTACCTCCGCGACCGTCCGTCCGCCCGATCGCAACCCGTCCGGTTGTTCGTCATGGGATCCCGACGCTGGATCGATGTTCCCGAATGGCCGCCGCCCGCCGATTCCCAGCGCTGGCACCTCCACGCGCATGGACGGCTCGATCCCGCACTGCCCATCGACTCTCCGCCAGACACTTACCGCTACGACCCCGCTGATCCCACCCCGGGGGTCGGGGGAGCGTCGCTCGATCGCAAGAACGCGGGACCGAAGGATCAACGCGATCGGGAAGCCCGGAGGGACGTCCTCACCTACACGAGCGAACCCTTGACGAACGAGCTGACGGTCATCGGCCCGCTCGTCGCCGAGCTGTACCTGCGCTCGTCGGCAGACTTCACCGACTTCGTGATCCGGCTCTGTGACGTGTCGCCTCGCGGAAAGTCGACCAACCTGAGCGATGGGGTCGTCCGGCTCCGACCCGACGCGATCACCAAAGAAGGGGACGCGTCGTTTCGTCTGCAGATTTCGATGTGGCCGACGGCCAACACCTTCCGGCGCGGCCACCGGATCAGACTGCAGGTGTCCAGCGGAGCGCATCCGCACTTCGCCCGCAACACCGGCAGCGGTGATCCGCTGCTCACGGCCGCCACGCTGTCACCCGCCGATCATGAGGTCTTCCACGACCCCGACCGGCCCTCCAACATCCAGCTGCCCGTC
>JBEEGD010000030.1:0-3515 GCA_041166685.1 Acidimicrobiaceae bacterium
AAAGCGCGACTAGCGCGCCGAGCGACCCACGCGCCGGGCGACGAACGCAGCGGCCAGTAGGACCAGGCCGACAACGGCAATCGGGCTCGCCGGGCCGGTCGCTGGGAGGTCGCCCCGGGCAGGCGTGTTGCCTGTCGCCGGGGCGTTGGGATCCGCCGCGGCCGTTCGTTCTCCGGTGGCCGGGGCGGCGATGAGCGGCACGGTGAGCCGCGACGGATGGTCGGTGTCGTGCAGCACTGTGACCAGTCCCGGATTGGGCGGCGAGAAATGGTTCGGCAGATCGCCGGTGTAGAGATCAAGGCGCAGCGCGTGCCCAGCCGGAAACGTGTTGGCTGTCGGCCAGATCTCAATGTCGTAGTCGAGCGGCACTCCCGACGGCACGGCCGCCACCGACTCCTCGGTATGCGGGTGGAACGGCTGCCACGGCAGTGAGCAGCGCAGCCCGGCCGCCTCCTCGCAGGGCGGAGACACGGCGCGGTGCGAGGCGCGGAGGAAGCCTTCGGTGAGGTACGTCGATGTACCGTCGGGCGCGACGTCGGTGACTTTGGCGAACAGATCGACATCGGCAGCGCCCGTGACGGTCGCCCACAGGTGAAGCACGAACGGGCCGGTGAGCTCGACGTCGCGGGCGAAGGGAGCGGTGGTGTACGTGAGGCCGAATGCTTCGTCGACGCGCTGGTCGGGGTTCTCGAATGGTGTCACGCCGGAGACGTTCGACCAACGGCCGGCAGTGAGTGACGCGCCGGCCGGACTGTTTGCCAGCAGCATGTCGCCGCCGCCGTCGGACGGTGGTGACACGACGGCCAGACCACCACTCGGCTGCAGGTACCAATCAGTGAACGCGGTGCGAGCCAGCGGCCACTCGGTCTCGTCTCGCCATTCGCCATCGTCCTGACTGGCGCCACGCATCACGAACAGGTGGATCGGGGTGTCGGTCCGATCGATGCCGTTGTCGATCCCCTTGAGCCAGTGGTCGAACCATGCGAGGCGGGCTCCCGCGAGATCGAAATCGAAGTACTCCATGTGCGGCCACGGACCGATGACCATCCGGTCGCTGCTCCCGGCGCGGGCGCCGACGAGCCGCCATGTGTCGAGCGTGCCGCGCAGGAAGCCGTCGTACCAGCCGCCGCAGTGGTACGCGGGAACCTTGATCTGATCCGCGCGCGGGTACACGGATCGCTCGGCAAACAGGGCATCGTCGTACGGGTGCTCGAGTGCTTTGGTGATGACCGGCTCGTTCTGGAGGTGGAGAAGCCAGGCCTTGTACACGTCCGGACTCGTGCCCGCCTCCGTCCATGGCGCGGGAGGCAGCGTCCACCACAATCCGGTGCCGAATCCCCACTCGATGGCGAAGAGCGAGTCGAGGATGCCGCCGTGGTACACGATGTCGCGATAGATGTCGCTGTACGCCTTGCACGGGAAGATCGCGCCGAGGTCCGCCTCGACCCCAGGTTGCTCAGCGGTGAACCACTGGGTGATGCCGACGTAGCTCTGCCCCATCATCCCGACCTTCTGATGCACGCCTTGGTTCCATAAGCGCTCGGGCGCCGCGAACCAGTGCGCGAGATCGGCACCATCTTGTTGTTCGGCCGGTGAGAAGACGTTGTCATACACCCCATCCGAGTTGCCGATGCCGCGCACGTCGACGAGTGCGTAGACAAAGCCGCTGTCCACGATGCTCGGCTTGGTGGAGCGCGGGTCGTCCTTGCGGTACGGCGTCATGGCGAAGATCACCGGGTAGCGGCCCGGTGTGTCGGGGAGGAACAGGTTCGCCCGCAGGCACACGCCGTCGCGCATCGGGATCGCGACATCGGTCATCGCCGACGCCCACGTCGCCGGCTCGGGCCCGCAGACCGGTTCGGCGCGCGCCGGCTGGGCTCCCCCCACGGCACTGAGAGCGGCCATTGTCAGAACGGCGAGACTGGCGGCCACCGCGCGCATGTACCTGCCAACTTCGCTGCCGGCGTAGAGGTTTCCTTTCCGGGAGCCCCGAACTTCAGGAGATGCGGAAGGGTGACCGGGTCGCACACGGTCGGCGATCGATCTCGCTGTTCGTCCTTCTCGGCTGCCTGGTCCTGTCCGCCGGTCGTTCGGGGGCGACCGCGGTTGATGCCCGTGCGGCGGCCGTACCGACTCCAGCGCTAGGGCACCTCAATGAGATCGTCGCGCGATCGCCCGCGCCGAACTACCGGAGGTTTGGATCTCCGGGCATGGCGGACGCCGCCGACTACAGCGCTGACGTGCTCGCGTCGGCGGGTTACACCGTCGTCCGGCCCGAAGCGACCGGCGACGTCTGGGAGGTCGACTATCGAGACGGTCATGCGCCTCTGCTCGAGCGCCTCTCCGACGGCGCCGCGTTCCTGACCGAAGGCACCTTCTTCCCGGAGACCACTACCCCTGATGGCGGCATCACCTGCACGGTCCGCATGATCGAGGACGTGACCCCCGGCGATTGCGGATTCGTCACGTTCGACCAGGTGAGCCCGGAGTGGAAGAACCTCCAATTCGACGTTCTGGGCGCACTCGACGACATCATCGCCGCCGGTGGTGTCGGTGCGGTGCTTCAGGGTGATGTCGCGCGCAACGCCCTCATCGCCGTGCGCGCACGGCGGCCCCTGGCGATGGTCGTCGCAGTGGTCGAAGCCAACGACGTCGTTGGTCAGGGCGTGCGGCTGCGAGCCCAAGGCCGGTCGCACACGGCGACGCTGCACAACGTTGTCGGAGTGCGACGTGCGGCCGACCCGACCAAGGGGTATCTCGTGCTCCAAGGCCACATGGACGGATGGTTTCGGGCGGCGGCCGACAACGGCTCCGGGAGCGCCACGGTGCTCGCGGCCGCCGAGCGCCTCGCGGGGGTCGACCTTGACCGCGGTCTCATCGTTGCCCTGTATGACGGCGAGGAGTGGGGATTGCTCGGCTCGAAAGCGGTCGCCGACCGACTTGGGTCCACCACGGGCCTCGACATCGGTGACTGTGGACCGCCGCTTCGCTTCGATGATGTCGTGGGCGTCGTGAATCTCGACGCGCCGTCCGCGCGCCCATCCGACGTCGACGGGCCTATTCAGAACCTGCTCGGCTTGGACGAGCCCCTGTTCAGCTGGCGAGCGATGGTTGTGTCAGAAGAGGTCGTGCTGCCCTCTGCCTTTCTGTCGGTGATGGCGGCGCACCAAGTGCTCGGGCTGCCTGTCACCGTGACGCTCGCCGACCCGCTCAACGGTGGGATCGGCCGGACCGACGGCAAGTGGTTTCACGAGCAGGGGATACCCGTCGTGTGGCCCGTCGCGGGTTATCCGGAGTACCACACCTCCGCCGACACGATGGCCACGATCGATCCAAACGATCTTGCCGCGCTCACCGACGCCACGGTCGAGTTGCTGACGATCGCGGACAACCTGCCGATCGGGCGGGTCAACGGTGCTCCGGCGGTGCCCGGCGCGATCAACCCTGCGGCATCCGTCTGTTCGTCGGACTCCGGAGCACGTTCCGGAGGATCAAGCGAAGGCGGCTCCACGTTG
>JBEEGD010000031.1:0-2627 GCA_041166685.1 Acidimicrobiaceae bacterium
GCCTGCCAGCTGTCGAGATGGCCCCGCGCCAACGACGCCAACGCCGCCACCGACTCGTCCACGTCGTCGGGGTGCGTGACGTCGAGCAGCGTGAGCAGGCGGAACTGCTCGGCGTCTCGTCCGAGGATGCGACAGAGCGCTTCGTTGACCTGAGCCAGCTCGCCGAAACGGTGCTCGTCGACCTTTTCGAGCGCCATGCCCAAGAGCACCGAGTCGAAGGCGAGGCGGAACCGCTGCTCACTGACGCGCACCGCCTGGTCGCCGCTATCTGATTGCCAGGGCGTGACGCGCACCGAGATGTGATACGAGTCGTCGTTGCTCGTCTCGATCCGAGAACCCAACACGGTGGTGGCCATCGTGGGCTCGCCGTCGAGCGACGCCGCGGCGTCGCGACGAAATGTGAGGTTCCCGGTACTCGGCACGGGGCTCATCGCCCAGGTGCGCAACAGCTTCTGGACATCTTCGTCGACGTCGACCACGAGGTCACGAAGTCGGGTTCCGACGAGGGCGTCACCGAGGAGCCGGTCGGCGTCGGGATTCGTGGCGCGCACGACACCGTCGCCCGACAGCAACATCATCGGCTCCGTCAGGCCGATGCACACTCTTCGCCACTGTTCAGTATCCACGGCCCACCCCGCCCGGGTAGCGCAGCGAAAGGTTACGCGCGGCCGATAGCGGTGGCCCCACGCGAAACGATCGCCTCCCACCAGGCGCCATTGTCGCTATGCCACACCTCTACTGCCGCTTCTTGACCGCCGTCTGATCGCGCAAACCTACTCCCACGATCGCTCGATATCTAGACGTGGCCGACGGTTTGCTTCTCCGACGCGTCGCGCCGTGACGCCAGCGATCGCGCGAGCCGGCCGATGCGCTCGATGCGGCGTAGCAGCGCGTCGCGCGCTTGCTCGGCGGCGGGAGTCAGGTTGATCAACTGCGCGACCTTCCAGTGGTTGAGCACCACGGGAATCAGGATTTGCTCGTGGTGGATGGTCGCGTCGTAGATGCCTGCGCTGGCGATGAGCGCGCTGTGCCGCTGGAAGTCGGGTATGCCTGTGCCGGGCATGGCAAACGTCCGCACGACTTCCTCGATCGCGATGACAACTTCCGACGGCCACAGATCGAGAGCAGCGCTCGTGAGGTCGCGGTAGAAGAGATGATGGAGGTTCTCGTCGGCGGCGACGCGAGCCATCACGCGGAATCCGGCTTCATCGCCGAGAAGCCTTCCGGTGTTGCGATGAGCGATGCGGGTAGCCATCTCCTGGAGGCTCACGTAGACGAGCGCGCTGAGCGGCGAGTCCGGCTCGGGTGATTCGCCGCCTGCCACTTGCACCATCCGTCCCCGCTCGAGAGCCACGGGATCGATCGCTCTCGTCGCCATGAGGTAGTCACGGATGACGATCGCGTGGCGTCCTTCCTCGGCGGTCCAGCGCCGCACCCACGTGCCGAAGGCACCATCGGCGCCAAACGTACGTTCGATGTGGCGGAAGTAGTACGGCAGGTTGTCCTCGGTGAGCAGGTTCACGTACAGCGCGCTGCGCACCGCTTCGGGAATGTCGGCGCCACCGAGGTCGCTTTCATCGGGAGTCCACTGATGGCCGGGCTCGAAGTCACGGCCGCGGTGGTACGGCACGTACTCGTGGGGGAACCATTCCTTCGCCGACGCCAGATGGCGATCGAGCAAGGCGGCGGCATGCGGCTCCAGGTCGACAAGGAACGTTCGAGTGGAGGTCATCGTGGCAGCCTACCTACCAGTAGGTAGGTCGCGCTCGACAACGGGATCTACCATGGCGAGATGCGTCTCGGAGTCACCATGTTCCCTACGGACTACGCCATCGACGTCCCCACCCTCGCTCGTGCCTGCGAGGAACGGGGCTTCGAATCGCTGTTCGTGCCGGAACACACCCACATCCCCTCGTCGCGCCGCACGCCATGGCCGGGCGGCCCGGAACTTCCCAAGGAGTACTCCCACTCGCTCGATCCCTTCGTGTCACTAGGAGCAGCCGCCGCGGTGACCGATCGACTCCTCCTCGGCACCGGCATTTGCCTCGTGGTCGAGCGCGATCCGATCACGCTGGCCAAGGAAGTGGCGAGCCTCGACCACCTGTCGAACGGTCGCTTCTTGTTCGGCATCGGTGGCGGATGGAACCGCGAAGAGATGGAGAACCACGGAACTGATCCACGTCAACGCTGGGACATCCTGCGCGAGCGCATCGAAGCCATGAAAGCGATCTGGGCCAACGACAACGCCGAGTATCACGGCAAGCATGTCGACTTCGATCCGATCTGGTCGTGGCCCAAGCCGGTACAACGACCGCATCCGCCGATCATCATCGGAGGAAGTGGTGCGACCACGTTCGATCGCATCCTGTCCTACGGCGACGAGTGGAGGCCGATCATGGGACGCGGCCCGGCGATCGTTGATCAGATAGGCGATCTGCAGAAGCGCGCCGCCGACCAGGGTCGTGGGCCCATACCCGTGTCGGCGTTCGCCGCGCCGCCGAAAGCCGCCGCGCTCGAGGGCCTCGCCGAAGCCGGTGTCACGCGCGCCGTGTTCTTCGTGCCGCCCGCCGGCCGCGACGTGGTGCTACCGCTGCTCGACGAGTACGCGTCGCTGCTGTAGTCAGCTC
>JBEEGD010000032.1:0-17144 GCA_041166685.1 Acidimicrobiaceae bacterium
CGATCGTCGGGATCTCAGCGGTGATCAGATTCATCGCCGCCATCGACAACTCATCGGCTGTGTCCTTGTGCGCAGCGCGCACCAGCACGTGTGCTCCCTCGGCGCGTGCCAAGTCGACCGTTAGCCCCTCGAAATGCCGCGCCCTGACCGTTGGCAGGTGAGCAGTGGCTCTGGTCAAAAAGCGGACGCGCTCATCGATGGTGAACATGCCGCCCGCTTTCGTCGGATTCGCGACCACGGCGACGACGACTTCTTGAAACATGGGCACCACACGCTCGATGATCCCGAGGTGTCCAAGGTGAACGGGATCGAAGGACCCTGCGTAGAGCGCCACTGGCACCCAGCCAGTCTCACACGGTCAAGGAACTCGGCAGCGGGACAATGCCCCTAGAGGCGAAACGCCGCAGGCCGCAACTCGTTTCGCGACAAGACCGTCGATCGCCCAGTCGAACGATGTCTCCAAACGCCGGTTCGGCGTCGCGTGTGCACGAAAAGCGCGATCACATGAGCCGGCCGGCCGATGAGTTCCGAGCAGAGCACTAGTCACGATGGGCAGGATCCGCACAAAGGAACACAGATGACTGAGCCGACCACCCACACGCTCGATGTCCTGAGCGCCACATTGACGTACGACGTCCACCTGCCCGATGTCCCGAGCGACAAGCGCCCGCTCTTCATCTTCGGCTCGCCGATGGGAGCCACGGGCTTCGAGCAGCTCGTCGGTCACTTCACGGACCGCACGGTCATCACCTACGACCCCCGTGGTATGGAGCGGAGCACCCGTGAGCCTGGCAGCGAGGTCACGGTGGAGGTGCACGCCGAGGACTACCACCGCGTCGTCGAGGCCGTGGGGCTCGGGTCGGTAGACGCGTTCGGGTCGAGTGGCGGCGGAATGTGCGGCCTGCACTGGGTGGTCGCCCACCCCGATGACGTGCGCACCTTCGTCTCACACGAGCCACCGGTGATCACGCTGCTCGAGGACAGTCAGATGGCGATCAAGGTGAACGCCGACATCGTGGACACCTACCAGCGGGACGGCTTCGGCTCCGCGATGGCGAAGTTCATCCAGCTGGTCGTGCATCAGGGCCTACTGGCCGACGACTACCTGGACCGGCCTGCGCCAGACCCCGCGCAGTTCGGTTTCCCCACCGAGGACGACGGCTCCCGCGATGACCTGCTGCTGAGCGGCAACCTCGCCATGCCACCGTTCGAGCCCGACGCTGAGGCCCTGCGGGCGTCGTCAGTGCGCATCGTGCCCGCAATCGGCGCCCTGGGCGCAGGCGGATTGGCTCGGCGCGGTGGTGAGGCGGTCGCACGGCTGCTCGGCGTCGAGCCGATCATCTTCCCCGGCGACCACGACGGCTTCGCCGCCAACCAGTGGTCCCCCGACAACGACCCGGCCGCGTTCGCCGCGAAGCTCCGCGAGGTGCTCGTCGAGGATCAACTAAATTAATTGGGCCTGTCGCGGCCCCGCCCGATTCGGCAATCTGCTCGCAGTGCACGGGAACCGAACGGTGTCCCACAACGCGCGGCGAGACAGGGCGGCGGCGGAAGCACCAAACGCCGGCTGGGCCGCGTTCGCGGCCGAGGGGCGCGCTGGGAGCAGGTTCGTCGAGACGTACGGCACCCAGTGAATGGGACTCACCGGATCGCCTCGACCTCTCGAGTGACAACCCAGCGGTGCTTGCCGATCATCCGATCGCGGCTGAACCCGAGATGCTCATAGCTGGACAGAGCGCCGTTGAACAAGAACCCGGCCGGGACGGCGCCGACTGGTTCGGGATAGCCCTCCACCACCCCACCCCCGAGACCCGCGATCAGCTGCAACGCCCGCTCCAGCGCAGCAACGGCGACGCCTTGGCGGCGAAAGCCCTTCGCCACGTAACAGCATCCGATCCGCCAGTCCGGCAGCGTCGTGCTCGATCGGTCATAGGCAGCTCGGCTCTTGATCTTGGGCAGTTCGTCTGTCGGCCCGAACTGGCACCACCCAACGCAGACGTCACCGTCGAGGACCAGAGCCGCATGCGCGCACCCCGCGGCGACGCGCGCCATCTTCCGCTCGCGGTTCACGGACGCGTGGTCCTCGCCCTTCTCGACTCCCTCGGGGTGGAACGCCATGCACCAACAGCCACTCGGGAAGCCTTGGCAATGCTCCACCAGTTCCGCGAAAGCCGGCCATGTCTCTAGGTCGAGCGCTCGCACCTTCCACTTGGCTGTCATCCCGCGACGCTATGTCCGACGGGCGGACGAAAGCCGAGGATGCCCCTGAACGCCGGCTCCGAGTCGTCATCGCAGACGTTGCGCATGTGAGTTCCGAGAGCGCTCACAGATGCTCGGCGGGCACGATGGGCAGATGGATTCGGCCGTGCTTCTGGGCGGACCGGTGCTGATGGCGTTGGGACTGTGGATCGCCACGCATCCGAACGGTGGCTACCGCGCCGCCGGTGGAGCCGGCTCAGGTCTCACCCGTTCAACTCGACGCACCGTTGGAATCGTGTTCATCGTCGCCGCCATGCTCGGGATGATCCTCGCCGTATTGGGATGACGAACCGATCAAAGGTCGTCGTTGAGGCGGTGCCCCGCGGTCGTCGGTAGTGCGGTCACAAGCCGAGGTGCTCGCGTTGAGCCCGCGTGAGCTTCGTCGCAACGAGGTCGTAGGAGTCTTGGATCATGTCCCGGATCCCGTTGTCGTCGATCGAGCCGTCAAGGGTCACCGTGTTCCAATGGCGCTTGTTCAGGTGGTAGCCCGCGCGAATCGCCGCATGTTGCGAGCGAAGTGCTTCCGCCAGATCAGGATCGCACTTGAGACTGACCTCGAGCGGGAGGCCGTCAAGGTCGGAGAGTGCGAACATCTTGCCCGCAACCTTGAACACTGACACCTGCTCGCCAAAGGGGAACTTTTCGACTGCGCCCGGCTTGCGGAGGCAGCATCGACGAAGTTCATCTGGACTCATGCGACCGCCCGCTCGCTAGACAGTGACACAAACGAGCGTACGCACGCCGGGTAGCGGCGTCTCGCGTTCTTGCGCCGCTAGACCCCTCATACGGTGGTTGATGAACGCAAGAACGACTACGCGCAACGTGCCGAGAGCGCGTACGTCGCGCATCAACACGATGAGCGAGGAACCGTCCGGTAACGCTCGTACGCAGGGTGCCACCAAACGCCGGGTGCGTTCGATGAGTTCCTCCTTTGCTCACCTCTGCGCCTGGTCGGCCAGGTCCTTGAGGAACCGTGGCATCCGGCCGGCGCCGAAGTCGTAGAAGCGCACCCAGGACGGCGTGATCGCGATCCGAGCCATCTGCGCGTACATCTTCCGGCAGCTCTCCTCGAAGGCTGCGGCCGCTTCGGTGTCCATGCTCTTGCGCGCGGCCATCAGGTACTCCTCGACCACCCCGTCCACGATCTCGACCTCCGCCCGCCCGCGGACCGACAGCGCCCGCGCGCCGCCGGGCGAATCACCGGTGTCGATTGCCAGCGCGACATCCGGACCGGCCGACAGTGCCGCCACCTTCGGCGACGTGGTGGCCGTCGAGATCACGAACTGCTGGCCGGTCCACCAGAACCCCACGGGGATCACTCGCGGTGTCGCGTCGGATCCGACGTAGGCGAGGTGCGCGGCCGAGGTGGCCGCCAGCAGCTCCTGCGCACCAGGCGTGTTCAGCTCAGCGTCGATCTCGTGCCGTTCCATCGTCGTCTCCTTCGGTTGTGACGCGACCATCGTCGCGTTCACACCGGGGACGGCGCCGATCATGGAGTATCGACATCGTGACGGGACGAACCTGCCGCCGGTGGATCCGCCCAGCACTGCGGGTTGCGTGCGGGCCCGCGACGGTCAGACGGTCACCGAAGACGGCGAGCGAGCCCGCGACATCGCCCGCCCGTAGCGCGTCATCGAAGAACTTCGTATGGCGGCCCGCGACTGTCACCGAACGCCGGGAAGTGGTCAGCGTGTGTTGTGTGGACTACTCCTTGGTTGCTCGCACGAGTACACCGCGCTTGGTGAGCCAGAGAGGGAGCTCGGCGTCCTCGGCTCGCTCGGCAGGGATGAAGTTGTGACGGCAGTACGCCCGAACCTCATCGCGTGTCTCGAGGGGAAAGAAGGTTGCGTCCCATCTTTCCGCCTGGACCTGGTCGAAGACCTCGTCGACGATCCCGGCCGCTTCCTCAGCGTCGAACGACGAGCGCGGGTATCCCTCCGGCATGATCTCGGGATCGTTGTCGCGCGCGCCCGTCGAGGCGAAGTATCGACCACCGCGCACGAGCACCCGCTTCGCCTCAGCGATCGCGCTGGCCGGATCGTCGAGGTGGTACAGGCACCAGAGGTGTGTCACCTCACCGAACACTTCGTCTCGGAACGGCAAGTGACGCATGTCCCCAAGCACGACTGGCCGGAACGGATTGGTAGCCAGTTGTGACGGCGACGAGTCGACACCGATCCACGCGACGCCACGATCAACAACAAGGGCTGCGAGCCGACCCTCGCCACATCCCACGTCGAGGACCGGACCCCGCAGCTCGGGAGCGACCAGATCATGGACGTCCTGGGGTGCCTCCCAAGAACCCCAACGGTCCGGGTCGGAGTCGTAGTTCGGAGGCAGAGCGCTCACGAAGTCATGTTCTCAAGAGAACGCCGGGTCCAACCGCGGATGTCCCCCTACCGCCGGGTCGGCGGCGTTGGCCGCGCAGGTTCTCGTTGTCACGACGTTCCGTTCAGCAACCGGGGGTGTTGCGTCGTGAGGGGCATGGCAGTTGTCGTTTCGAGAGCAGCTTCAGCTGAACGACTGGCGACGGCCGCGGATGTCGGCGCACGTTCCAGCGTGCTCGGCTCTGGCGGTCAGTAGGTTGCGTTGCCATGGGTGGCGTCGAGCACGTCGGGGCGCTTGCCGTCCGGCGTCGTCGAAGCCGAACGTGGTGCGTGATCGGCACGGTCTTCATTGTCGGCGCGGTCTGCGTGGTGTTCGGAGCGACACCGCCGCGTTCCGCGGCGGGCGCGTCCGCGACGGGCGCTGACCTCGGTCCGGGGTGCGACGCAACCCGTCCGGCGGTGGCGCATCACGCCGGCGGCGAGGTGTTGGACCCGCAGCCGCCCGGTGGGCCGATTCCCTGCACGGTGAGCACCGGTTTCGCCGCGGCCGAGAGCCACATCGTGGTGACGAACCGCGGCACGGTCGTCTACACGCCGGCCGTGGTCCCCTCTGGGCTCATCGGCACGGGCCAGGGTCCGGGTGTCGCGCCGGACACCGATGCGAACGCCAGTCCGGCGGCGATCGCAGTGACAAACGACGACGGAAGCCAGTGGTCATTGGTCAAGCCGCTGGGGGTGACGTGGAACCCGACCGACCATGCCGACTACGTCGACCCGGTGACCGGTCGCTTGTTCTACGAGAACTACGGGCCGATCCCGTTGGCGCCGTCGATCGGTCCGGAACAGGACGGCCCGTCGCACATCCTGTGGAGCGACGACGACGGCCAGACATGGCATCACACCGTGCTGCCCGCGCTGACGCTCACCGAGAACCCGAGGTTCACGAGCGCGCCGCCGGTTGGGGGCCAACCTCCACCGGTGGGCTACCCCGATGTCATCTACTTCTGCGCGAATACCAACGTCGGGTTCACGAGTCCCGTCATCGTCGGGCGGCTCTGCTACCGATCGCTTGACGGTGGGACGACGTTCACGCAGAGCTCGCAGTTGTTCAACGCCGCGGTCGCCCAACACCCCGAGTGCGGCACTGACGGCGAGAACTTCTCCGCGGTCGACGGCTACTATCCCGAGCCCGCACACGACGGCTCGTTGTTCGTGTTGGTGTCGTGCGGAGCCAAGACGTTCCTCGCGCGCAGCATCGACGAGGGGTCGAGCTTCCCCGTCGTGCGCGACGGATCGGGCAACCCGGTCGAGGTCTCCGTGCCCACGGATTCGATCACCACGGCCATCGGCAGCGGACCGCACCTACGCATCGACTCTGACGACAACATGTACCTCATCTATCCGGAGATCACCGGCCGGACCCTCACCAAGCTCTTCCTGCAGGTCTCCGACGACCATGGGCTGAGTTGGACGGCACCGCTCGAGCTGACTGCTCCTGGTGTGACGGGTGTTCTGCGTTGGGCGGTGGCCGCGCGGGAGCCCGGACACGTCGCGGTCGCGTACCTCGGACAGCGCGACGGACAGTCGACCTTCGACGGGTATTTGACCGAGACCCGCGACGCCCTCGACGCCCTGCAGCCGGATGGGCATCCGAAGTTTTGGAGCGCGGTGATGAACGACCCGGCGCAGCCGCTGATGTTCGGGAGGACGATCAAAGGCGCAGGCTTCATCGACGCCGGCGGCGTTTTGCAGCTGCCCTATCTCTTCCCACTCGGCATCCAGCCGATCACCGAGGACGCCACTGCGGGCTTCGACTTCATCGGTGCGACTATCGGTCCGGACGGAACACCCTGGGCGGGCTTCGCCCGAGACTGCGGCCCGGCACCAGACACACCATCGTGTACGGAGCAGAACGACCAGACTCGCGGCGTCGCGGCGCGCTTCGCGTACGCCACCCAAACGCCCGAGTCGACCGCCGGGAGGCTTCCCGCGACGGGACTCGCCGACGGTGGACAACAGTGGATCGCTGTCGGAATATTGGCGCTCGCGGTGCTAGCTGCCGCGACGTCGGCTAGGAGTCCGGCTCGACGCCCGTGACGTTGCCTGCGTCGTCGGTGACGTAGCGGCCCTTTGACAGGTCGATCAGCACGAGCACGTTCTTGAAGGGGTCGGCGACGACCGCAACTCGCCCGACGGGGATGTCGAACGGAGCCGCGAGCACCGCGCCGCCCGCTTCTTCGACGGCTCGAGCAGCAGCATCTGCTGACTCAACAAGCCAGTTCGGCTCGTACCCGTGCTCGGTCGTCAGGACGATCTCGGCGTCGCTCTCGGGCAGTGCAAGTCCAGCAGCGCCGATGTCGTCGTTGCGCCAGTTGAGGGTGTGGCCGAGCCGATCGACGTAGAAGGCGATCCCCGAGTCGAGGTCCGGCACTCGAAACGTCACTGCATCGACCTTGCGAAGGAGCGGGTGTGTCATCAAGAACCACTCTCGTCGATTGTCGACAGTGACGGCGATCGAGCTGACCCGAAACGCCGGCTCGCGGACGTGGTGCCCGCCGAAGCGGGTGTCAGCGACTGCTCTGCTGCGGGGCCGCGAAGCGATAGCGGGTCTGCGCGAACTCACCCTTGGCGAATGCCAGCACCTTGGTCGGAGCGACCTTGAACACGAGCGCGGAGCCGCCGCCCTCGTGATGGAACATGCCGTCTTCGACCGCGAAGTCCCAGTCGCCGTGGTACTTGGTGCGCCACAGATCCGCCAGCGTGCGCAGCCTGGCGTCGTCGGTCAGCTGAACGGCGCGCCCTTCGACCACGACGTCGAGTCCGTGCTTCCACTGGTTGCAGCCGGTCGTGAGCACCACCGCCGGGTTCCCGACGAGGTTCACCGCCTTCTGCTCGGCTGGACCGGTGCAGAAGTGGAGGCAGCCGTCGGTCCACACCGCCGGCAGTGGTGTGACGTGAGGCCGGCCGTCACGGCGAACCGTTGAGATCCAGAACAGTTCGGCGGTCTCGAGCACGCGGCGTACACCAGACCATGGGGTGGGCGGCGAGGCTGGATCACCGAAGCGGACGTCTTGCTCGGGCACGGGTTCCATACCTGTTGTGACGCTAGCGACGACCGTGAATCATCGGCTCCAATGGCAGGGACTGCCGCCCGTCCTCGTTGGCCGCCTGCGCCGTACCGACGCCGCTCTAGGGTCTGGCGCGTGACTACTCTCATCACCGGATCGGCGTCGGGCATTGGCGCAGCGACCGCGTCGCGCCTCGCAGCCGCGGGTCAGCGCGTCATTGGCGTTGATGTTCGTGATGCGGATGTGCTGGCCGACCTTTCGACTCCGGATGGCCGGGTGTCGGCCATCGCCGGCGTGACCGAGTTGGCCGACGGCGCACTCGACGGCGTTGTCACCTGCGCCGGTCTGGGCCCGATCCCGACTCGCGCTGGCTCAGCGATCGTCTCGGTGAACTACTTCGGCACGATCGAGTTGCTCCGCGGGCTTCGTCCGCTGCTGGCCAACGGAACGTCTCCCGCTGCGGTGGCGATCAGCTCGAACTCCACAACGTGTTCGCCCGGCGTTCCCGACGATCTCATCGCGCTGTGCCAGGACGGCGACGAGACCGGAGCCAGAACACGGGCTGACGAGCTTGGTGGCATGGGTGGGGTGTACCCCGCGTCCAAGGTCGCGGTGGCGCGCTGGGTCCGCCGCCATGCCGTTACGGAGGACTGGATCGGCTCGGGCATCCGACTCAACGCAATCGCGCCCGGGATGATCGACACCGCGATGATCGCCGAGGGTCGAGCAGACGCGACGGTGGCGCCGATGCTCGACCTGTTCCCGATCCCCGCAGGACGTCCGGGTCGCCCCGATGAGGTCGCCGCCGTCATCGCCTTCTTGCTCGGCGCTGACTCCAGCTTGTTGTGCGGCTCGATCGTCTTCGCCGATGGCGGTACCGACGCGCTGCTACGTACCGACGACTGGCCCGCGCCGTGGGACCTCGATCTGGGGTCCGTCGCCTCGTTGTTCGATTCGCGGCGGTGATCGATGGTTGACCGTGACGGAGTGGGCCGCCTTTTCGACATGACAGGCCGGGTTGCCATCGTCACGGGCGGGACCCGGGGGATCGGCCGGGCGATCGCCGAGGGCCTCGTCGCCGCCGGCGCCAACGTGGTGGTCGCCAGCCGTAAGGCGGACGCGTGCGCTGAAACCGAATCGCACTTGCGCGCGCTCGGCGGCGACGCGGTCGGCGTTGCAACCCACATGGGTGATCTCGATGCACTCGACGCGCTCGTGGCGCGCACGGTTGACGCTTTCGGGGGTGTCGACGTGGTGGTCAACAACGCGGCGAACGCGCTGGCACAGCCCGTGGGCGAGTTTACTCCCGACGCGTGGACGAAGTCGTTCGACGTCAATCTCCGCGGCCCGGTGTTCCTCGTGCAGAAGGCGCTTCCTCATCTCAAGGCGAGCGAGCACGCGGCGGTCGTCAACGTGATCTCGGTCGGTGCGTTCCTGTTCTCCTCGGGCGTGGCGATGTACGCCGCGGGCAAGGCCGCGCTCATGTCCTTTACGCGCTCGCTGGCGGCGGAGTACGCGCCATTCGGCATCCGGGTGAATGCGCTCGCGCCGGGTTCGGTGAACACCGACATGGTCCGGAGCACGGGGCCGGAGGGCGAGGCCTCGATGGCGAACGCCTCGCTGATGAAACGGATCGCGGCCCCAGAGGAGATGGTGGGCCCGGCGCTGTTGCTGTGCTCCGACGCCGGCAGCTTCATGACCGGTCAGGTGCTCATCGCCGATGGAGGGCTTGCCCCGCACTGACGCCAGAATGGTCGCCCGTGGACCGCTATCGCTTCGTGCTGCGACCGAGGTGGATCCTTTCGCACCTGCTGGTACTCGTCCTCATCGTGGTGATGGTCAATCTCGGGTTCTGGCAGCTGCGCCGGCTGGACGAGAAGAAAACCCACAACGCCGCGGTACGCGCCAATGAATCGTTGGCGGTCGCACCCGTTGAGTCCATGTTGCGGCCGGACGAGCCGGCGAGTCGTGGCAAGGATCTCGCGTTCCGGCGGGTGACCGTCACGGGCACCTACGACACAAGCAATGAGGTCATCGTTCGCGCACGAAGCCTCAACGAGCGGCCAGGTGTGTGGATCGCGACACCGTTGCGGCTGGCGAGCGGAGCTGCGGTGATCGTCGTGCGGGGGTTTCTGCCGACGCAGGGCACACCCGAGAGAGTCCCGGCGGAGGCCGAGCCGCCGAGCGGCCAGGTCACGATTGAAGGACTCCTGCAAGAGACGCAGACGCGGGGACTGTTCGGGCCGACCGATCCCGACGGCCGGCTCGCCAACATCGCGCGCGTCGACGTCGAGCGCCTCCAGCAGCAGATGTCGTATCGGCTGTATCCCGCGTACGTACAGCTGACGTCCTCGAGCCCGTCGCAGACCGGAACACAGCCGGAAGTACTGCCCGAGCCCGCGCTGGACGAGGGTCCGCACCTCGGCTACGCCGCGCAATGGTTCATCTTCGCGACGATCGCGTTGATCGGCTACCCGTTGATCATCCGTCGTTCGGCGCGCAACCGCGACGACCACGACGAAGCCCCGCTCGACGACGTTGACGAAGGACTTTCCCTCGCGAGGCAGTGAGCGCCGCAGCGGAGCGCGCTCGTCGCGCCGACGGCGGGCTGTACCCTGCGTGGTGACCGTGTGGGGTGGCAATGAAGTGGCGTGATCGATCCAGGTCGGCGGGGAGTGACCAGCCGCTGGACGGGTGGGGCGACGAGTTGTCCACGGCGTCACGCTTCAACGCCCGAAATGTCGCACTTCGTCGAACCGCCTTTCTGACGGTCGTCATCGTCCTCGTCGCCCTGATCGCGATGACGCTCGCGTTCGTTGGCACCGAGAGCAGCCCGTCGTCGAGCGTTCGCGCGGACTCGACCAGCACCTCCTCAACTCTTCGCACCGCCGGCTTCGCGGCGGCGCTCCCACCCGCGGCCACGGTGACGTCGTTCTCGAACCCGACGATCCCGCCGTCCACGAGTAGTGGCGCTCAGAGCAGCAGTTCGTCGAGCAGCGATTCCTCGACCACGGACTCCACGACCGGCGGAACAGAGACCACCGCGCCGTCGACCTCGAGTCAGGTCACGACGACCACCGCACCCACGACGACCACTGCGGCTCCGACGACGACCACGTCGCCGACGACGACGACCACAGAGACCACGACAACGACCACCAGACCGCCCGGGGCCAACTGATCATTCCGATCAGGTCAACGGCGTCGGCCCGTGATGTCGAATACCGCGTTGAAGCTGTCGCACGACGCGGTGCCGATCGCAACCGGCCCCTCAACGTGAATGGTCGGGTGGTGCACGGCATACCGCCCTGAGAACGACGTGCCTCCAGACGCGGCGGTCAGCGTGAGCTGTTGACTGTCAATCGCGTTCACCGCTCCACACCCAGCCGGTAGCGCCGGATCGTCGCTCGTCGCGGGTCTCGTTCCGGAAACGGCGAACGTGCGCCCATCGGTGCTGGCGACTGTGGCGCCATCGGGATCTTCCGCGATGTGACCCGTGGTGATGTTGATCACGCAGATCGAGCTCCGGCAGTCGATCGACCACCTCTGCGTCACGGCCTGACCGACCGCGATCTGCGGGTTCGCGGATGTCCAGGTTGAGCCGTACTCGACTGCCGTCGCGGTGAGCGTGACGTCGAAGTTTCCCTGCAACGCGGTCGGAGGTCCGACCGACGTCGTCGCGGTGACAGGAGGCAGCGGCGCCGTTGAATGGCCGCGGTTGCGGCGGTCGGCATACACGACCACGAGCGTCGTGAGCAGGCCGCCGATGAGGAGACCTCCAAGCACTCGCGTGACGACCGGCTGCGGTCGCTTGTCGCTCATCTCGCGTGACCGGGAGCCCGGTCGTTACTCGTCGTCGGAGCCCTGATCGCGGCGGCCGAAGGCGCCCCCGCCGACGTCCTTGACCTTGTCGGTGACGTTGTCGCCGAGCGTGTCGAGGAGCCCGCTACCTCCACCAGCCGCGGCCGGCGCGGGTGGGGTCATCCCGGAGCCGCCCATACCCACAGAACTGGGATCGGCTCCCGTCCGTACGGCGCGGTCGCCGCCCGTCGCAACATGTCCTCCGTTGCCCTTTTCACCCATGCGCGCCACCCCTCAGTTGGTGGTGATGGTACCGAGGGATGCGTGCTGTCGTCCGGCACCTTGGTTTCCGGTCACCACGGCCAACCGCGGAACCCCGCGACGACGACGGCACAGCCGACGGCGAGCCCGATCAACTCCGGCCGACGGTCGCGCCACCAGGAGATCCGAAGCATCGGCTCCGGTGGAACGACACAACGAGGGTCGAAGCCTGCGGCCACGAGTCGCGGACCGCCAATGCCGGCATCGACGAGCTCCGCCGTGTGCAGAGCGGCGTCGAGTGCGCCGTCGTCGAGCTGCCGTAGGAAGGAGCGCAGCCAGCGCCGCGGGATGACGACATGCGTGGCTGCGTGGCTGCGTGACTGCACGCGGAATGCCACCGCGGCCCACGACATTGCCTCCACCTGCACCTGTAGTCCAGCCCGCTCGCGCGCGGCCAGGTTCGCGAAGGGAGAGTCCAAGGCGGTTGGCGTTGCGGTCGAGTCTGGCGGGGACACCGATTCGATCGGAATCGCCCGTCGCCCGTCGACCACTTCGTCTACGGCGCTGAGCTCTTCCTCGTCGAGCAGCTCGGGCAACACGCGACGTGCGGCCGCCCACTCCTCGGCCAGGCGGTCACCAGCGCGGGTCGTTGTCGGGCCGCAACGTACGGTTGCCTCGCGGCCGGTGTCGTACAGGTCGCGCGCGAACGTCCCCCGGCCGATGAACCAACCCGGCCGATCGCGGGCGGCCGCGATGCGACCGCGCGGTTCCGGTGGAAGGGCGGCGGTCGAGCGGTCACGGACGGCGTCTGCGCAGCAGCGCGTCGCGCCAGTTGCGAATGTCAGCGCCACTCGCAACTGTTCTCCCGCAGCGAAGTCTCCGCCCACCTCGAGCCGTCCGGGGCGAGGCCGGACGAGCAGCCCCGGGGAGTCGGGTCGATCGAGCAGCAACATCATCCCGAGCGCGAAGTGCCGCGCAAAGAGCGCAGCGATCGCGACCACGTCGTCGCCGACAGACACGTTCAAGTGCGTCGAGAACCCTTCAATGCCCGCGCCGGCAGGCAGGAATTCGACGAGCGCATCCTCACCGTGCTCCGCCGACATCGACACCAGCCGAGTGCAGCCTGGGGCCAACGGCACGGGTGGCGTCGCGACTTCGGCCTCTGGGCCGTCCGCCGTCAGCAAGAGGCCCGACGGGAGGTGGTGGGCGTTGGGGTCTCCGGGATCCAGTCCGCTCCCGGGCATCCCGAGTTTGTGGACCATCACCCGGAAGTCCAGCTGCTCGAGCGCCTCGTCGAGAACGCGGTACTCGCGCTCGACGCCCACAAAGCCTGCGTTGGGCGGATCCGGCTGCAGCAGATCGGAGATCAGCATCGGTCTCACGACGCGACCAAGTACACCTGCCACTCGTCTGGAACACCCTTGAGTGCGTGGACGCCGCGATCTTCGAAGGTGAGGCCCGATCCGGCGGTGAGATCTTTGAGCGTCCGGCTCGTCAACACCTCTCCTGCACCGGCGAGCGCCGAGATCCGAGCGGCGATGTGCACGGCAATGCCGCCGATGTCGTCGCCCCGCAGCTCGATCTCCCCCGTGTGAATCCCTGCTCGCAGCTGCAGACCGAGTGGTTCAACCTCGCGGGCGAGTTCGGTCGCGAAGCGCGCGGCGCGGGCGGGCCCGTCGAACGTGGCCAGCACGCCATCGCCGGTGCTCTTGATGAGCCGGCCGTTCAGCCTCGACGCGGTGCGTTGCGCGGCAGCGTCGTGACGATCGAGCACCTGGCGCCACTCGGTGTCCCCGAGTCGAGCCGCGAGGTCCGTTGATCCGACGATGTCGGTGAAGACCACCGTCGCGAGGACGCGGTCGATGGGGGCTTCGTGGCGCGTGCCGGTGACGAACTCTTCGATCTCGCCGATCCACGCTTCGCTATCGCCGTACGGAAGGTGATCCTCTCCTTCGAGCGCGACGAACTTCGCGTTCGGGATCCGAGAGGCGATGTACTGGCCGGCGGCGATGGGCGCGACGCGGTCGCCCTTGCAGTGCAGGACGAGGGTCGGAACACGAATCGTGGGCAGAGCGGCGCGCACGTCGATCTGCCCGTTCATCGTCAGCAGGGCGCGCAACGCACCCGGGCTGCCACCCATTCGCTCGTGTGTGCCCCACCATTCCTGGATCTCCCGGTTGCCTGCCACGCTCGGCGCCCATTGCTCGAGTGGGAAGCCCTCGCCGAAGCGAGCGACCGCGTCGTCGATGCCTTGGTCCCACATCTCTTGCGGGATGCCGGGCCAGTCGTCGGCTTCGATGATGCGAGGGAAGGTGCCGTAGAGGATCAGGGCGATGGTGCGGTCGGGGTGCGTAGCCGCGAAGAGCGCAGCCATCGCCCCTCCTTCGGAGATGCCGTAGATCACCGCCCGCTCACTGCCAGCGGCGTCCATCACCGCGCGCACGTCGTCCATGCGTTCTTCCAGGGTCGGGACGCCGGTGTCGCGGTCTGACATACCGGTGCCGCGTTTGTCGAAGCGGATCACTCGAGCGAACGTGGCGAGCCGCAGCACGTTGCCGGACAAGGTGGGTTCGGTCCAGCTGTGCTCGAGGTGGGTGACCGAGCCCGGACACATCACGAAGTCGACCGGCCCTTCACCGATCACCTGATAGGCGATGCTCAAGTCGCCGCATTTCGCATACATCGTCTTGGGCGGCACGCCGCCAGAATGCCAGTCTTCGGCACGGCCCGCTCGGACGTAGCGTGACCCGGTGATCGAGGTCGTGGCGTTCGACGGGGACGACACCCTGTGGCACAACGAATCGATCTTCTCGATGACCCAAGCACGATTCACAGAGTTGATGGAGCCGTACGTCGAAGGTGCAGACCTCGATGATCGGTTGTTCGCCACGGAGATGCGCAACCTGAAGTTGTTCGGTTACGGCGTGAAGTCGTTCTCCCTGTCGATGATCGAAACGGCGATCGAGCTTTCCGAGGGGCGCGTCTCGGCGCGCGAGATCCAAGCGATCATCGACGCCGGACGTTCCATGCTCGAGCACCCGGTCGAATTGTTGGACGGCGTCGTCGACGCGATCGAGCGCGTGAGCGAGAGCTATCGCGTGATGCTCATCACGAAAGGCGACCTGTTCGACCAAGAGTCGAAGCTGGCCCGGTCGGGGTTGGGGGAGCGGTTCGAGGCCGTCGAGATCGTGGCCGAGAAGGACAAGGCCGCGTATCGCCGGATCTTGAACCGTCATGGTGTCGGACCTGACCGGTTCGTGATGGTCGGCAACTCGGGGCGGTCCGACATCCTGCCGACGCTCGCGCTGGGCGCGTGGGCGATTCACGTGCCCTACCCGTTGACGTGGACGCACGAGCAGATCGATGAGACAACGCTCGACGGGCACGAGCGTTATCGGCGGATCGGTTCGCTCGCCGAGGTCCCCGCGGTGCTCGCGGAGTTCGTGAGTCAGTAAGGATGCTCGACGTCGCGCTCGTCACCTGCGCGCGGGTGGCACAGGGTGACGAGGATGACCATCTCCTCGCCGGCGCTCTCACGCGGCTCGGGTTGTCGGTGGCGTTCGTGTGTTGGGACGACCCCGACGCTCGCTGGCCGGCGGCCGGGATGGTCGTCGTGCGATCGACGTGGGACTACCACGAACGGCTCGATGCATTTCTCGACTGGGCTGACTACGTCGGGTCGGTGACGGCGCTGCGCAACGACGCCGCGACCATCAAATGGAACAGCCACAAGGGTTACCTTCTCGACCTGCAGGGCCAAGGGGTCGAGATCGTGCCGACGACGCTCGTGCGGGCTGGTGAGCAGGCCGAACTCGGACCCGGCGAGCTCGTGGTGAAGCCCGCGGTGTCGGTGGGGGCGGAGCGCACCGTTCGGTTCGCCTCTCAGGCGGATCTCAACGCGCTGACCGCTACGGACGACACCCTGATCCAGCCGTACGTGGGCGCCATCGAGACGAGCGGTGAACTGTCGATCGTGTGTATCGACGGTGAACCGTCTCATGCTGTTCGGAAGGTTCCCGCCTCGGGAGATTTCCGCAGTCAGGAGGAGCACGGCGCGCACATCAGCTTGGTCGAGCTCGAAGCGCCACACCGGAGCATCGCGCGGGCGGCGCTGTCGACCCTCGAGCGTGTTCCCCTCTACGCCCGCGTCGACGCCGTCGAGACCGATGGGCGCCTGCAACTCATGGAGCTCGAACTGATCGAGCCGACGCTGTGGCTGCGATGGCATCCGCCCGCCGCGGACAGGCTCGCCGCCGCGATCGAGGCCCAACTCACCCAGTCGCGGTAGGCCCACGGGTTACCGTTGTCGGCAATGGCCGACCGCTCCGAACCCCGCTTGCTGGTGCTGCACGGCCTGCGGCTCAAAGGGTTCGCGGAGGTGGCCGACCTGGCCGATCTCGTGCGGCTCGAGCCAGCGGAGGTCGTGGCCCAACTCGAGGAGTTGAGGGGCGACGAGCTGGTCCTTTATCGAGAAGGCCGGCTCACCGGTTGGGCGCTGACGCCTGCGGGACGGCAGGCACAGGAAGCGCTGCTCAGATCCGAGCTTGCAGCGTGTGGTGCCCGCGACGCGATCTTTGACGCGTACAAACGCTTCCTCGATCTCAACACCGACTTGCTCGCTGTCTGCACGGCCTGGCAGATGAAGGACGAAGCCACGATCAACGATCACACCGACGCCGTCTACGACAAGAGCGTGATCGATCGGCTGCACGTGTTGCACGATCGAGTCGAGCCGATCATCACCGATCTCGAGGCGACGCTCGACCGCTACTGCGGCTATCGATCTCGGCTGGTTGCTTCGCTCGAGAGATTGCGCAGTGGCGAGAACGAGTGGTTCACGAAGCCACTCATCGACTCGTATCACACGGTTTGGTTCCAGCTGCACGAGGACCTGCTCAACTCGCTCGGCATCGAGCGCAGCCAGGAAGGCACACACTGATGGCAAACCAATGGGGCGCGGTGCTCACCGCGATGGTCACGCCCTTCGACGACCGCGGTGCGCTCGACCTCGATGCTGCCGCCGAGTTGGCGCGGTGGCTCCAGGACCACGGCAACGACGGCTTGGTCGTCGCCGGCACCACGGGCGAGGCGCCAGTCCTGACCGAGTCCGAGAAGCTCGATCTCTGGCGGGCGGTGAGCGAGGCGGTCACCATCCCGATCGTCGCAGGGACCGGCTCGAACAACACGGCCGAGACCGTCGAGCTCACCAGGAAGGCGAGCGCCATCGGTGTCGCCGGGGTCCTCGTCGTCGGCCCGTACTACAACCGGCCACCGCAGGCGGGAATCGAAGCGCACTTTCGGGCGACCGCTGCCGCGACCGATCTGCCCGTGATGATCTACGACGTTCCGCCCCGCACCGGGCGACGCATCGCGCGCGACGTGCTCGTTCGTTTGTTCAGCGACGTGACGAACCTTGTGGCATTCAAGG
>JBEEGD010000033.1:0-12712 GCA_041166685.1 Acidimicrobiaceae bacterium
GGGTTCGTGGCGTCGCGGAGCGTGTCCCAGTCGCTCCCCCGCATCCATTGCGCCCATGAGTGATAGGTCCACATCTGGCCGTGCTCGGTCGTCTTGCCCTCGATGCGCGCCAGGTCGTGCTCCTTGATGACCTTGCCGCGGCCGAGGTTCATCTTCAGGACCTGAGGGATTCTGCGGCTGGCGCCACCCATCGTTTGGGCCGTGCTCTGCGCCCAGTTCTCCCCGTCCTCTTGCTCGAGCATTCCGGAGGGACCGAAGACGTGATTCGCCATCATGATCTGCAGCTGCTGCAGCTCCGGCGGCGCGCTGCGGTCGACGAACGTGAACCACCACAGCTCGGTCTCCGTCGGGCTGCGCGGCACGCGCAACGACAGCTCGGTGCTGACGGCGATCCAGCTCGTCGGGAAGATGTTCGGGTGGCCGCCGACGCGCACGCCCACAGGTCCGAGCGCGGCCTGCGCTTCCGGCCGCTCCCGCCAGGTTTGGGGGAACACCGAAGGTGCGCCGTCGGAAGTCGGTCCGGCAATGGCGTGCCCGTACTCACCGATGACGACGATCGAATCCGGGTTTCCGCCCTGTTCAGGAAACAGGAGCGCCGTTCCATCCGGTCGCGTTGCGCCGCTGGGGTCGATCTGTGACGTCGCCGCACCTTCCGGCATGGTCGGCACCGGGAACACACCCGGCGTGAACGCCGACATGTGCGTGATCTGCGGGTGGTACCAGTCGAAGAGGTTGTCGACCGCGAACTTCCAGTTGCACGGAATCACGAACTTCCTGACGCCGGGGACGACCTCCATGTCACCCTGCGCGGCAATGAGGTCGATGCCGAGGCGCCCCGTCGTGCCGAGGTAGTCGAGCAGGGGTGGCGCAGTCGGATCCAGCGTCGCGAAGACGAAGCCCTTGTAGCTGCCGAGTTGCGCGACTTCTCGCAGTCCGAGCGACTCGCGATCGAGGTCACCCTTGTAGAACTGCTCCAGCCCCGGCACGCCGATGAGCCGACCGGCGAGGTCGTAGGTCCACCCGTGGTAGGTGCACATGAAGTTCTTGGTGTTGCCCTCTTCGGCACGGCATACGGCGTTGCCGCGGTGCGCACACGTGTTCAACAAGCCCTTGATGGACTTGTCCTTCTGGCGCACGACCAAGACGTTGTCGCGACCCATCGGCGCTTCGACGAAGTCTCCGGCCTTCTTGATCTGGCTCTCGTGGCAGAGGAACAACCACGCACGCTCGAAGATGAGCTTCATCTCCAGCTCGAAGATGTCGGGATCGGAGAAGATCCGACGGTCGATCTCGCCGGTCTCGAGCGACACCAGTCGGTCGAGCTCTGTTTCTAGGATCGCCATCCCTCGCTCCTCCTGTCGATGACACCTTCGCCGAGCACCACCTCACCACCTGCGCGCCACGTCATCGGCTCAGCTAGATCGGCATTCCCGGAACGCCCTGGCCGACGGCGTCGAGCTCGGCCTCCTGCGAGTCGTCGAGCTTGACCTCGAACGCATCGAGGTTGCGCTTCAGCTCCTCAGGCGTTTCGGGACCAACGATCGCCGCGGCGACGGCAGGGCGGTTCAACAGCCAATGAAGGGCGAGCTGTGCCGGCTCGAAGCCCCACTTCTTCGACACCTCATCGAGGTTGGAGGCCGCGTCCTTCTGCTCGGGCGTGTAGTCGAACGGCGCGCCCCATCGGCGGTAGCCGCTGTAGGGACGATTCATGACGTCGACGCCCGCCAGCGCACCACCCGCGAGGGGACTGAAGCACGTGAGCGACAGCCCCAGCTCGAGCGCGGCGGGGACGACCTCGGCCTCGCTCCCGCGGTTGATCATGTTGTACGGCACCTGGTTCAACACCGGCCGGCTCAGCCGGTCTCGGTCGGCCGTCATGACCGCGTGTGTCATCTGCCAGCCCGAGTACGTGGACAGCGCGACGTACCGCACCTTCCCCTGATGAACCAGGTCATCCATCGCACGCAGCGTCTCGTCGATGCCCGTATCCGGATCGGGATGATGCATGTGGTAGACGTCGACGTGATCGGTGCCCAGACGGCGCAAGCTCCGTTCGAGCTCGCGCATGATGTGAAAGCGACTGAGCCCGCCTCCTTGCCCGCCGACGCCCGGGATGACCATGCCGCCGTCGTTGACACCCATTCCCATCGGCTCGGAGACCTTCGTGCACAGGATCACCTCATCGCGATGGCCCTTCAGCGCGCGGCCTAGCAGCTCTTCGGAGTGCTTGCGCGCCTGAGCCGGCGGAAGTCCTTCGCGGTCGAACGACGGGCGATTGCCGTAGGTGTTGGCGCAGTCGAAGAGGTTGATGCCGAACTCGAGGGCGGCGTGGACGAGTGCGTCGGCCTCTTCCTCCGGAGGCGCCAACCCCAGCACCGCCGTTCCGAGCGCGAGCCGCGAGACGCGAAGGCCCGTCCGGCCGAGAAGTGTGTATTCCATCAAGACCTCCTTACGTCCGAGCCGACCCATCGAACCAGGGAGCCGCTCGGCCCGCCACGAACTCGTTCTGCCCTGTGAGACGTTTGCCGGACACGGATCAGACGTCGACGTACACGACGCCGTCTTCGACCTTGGTTTGGAAGGTCGAAATCCCTTCCGTGGCCGGGGGCGCGAGCACCTTGCCGGTGCGCAGGCAGAACTTGGCAAAGTGCCACGAACATTCGACCACGGCGCCGTCGACGTAGCCATCGGCGAGCGATGACTGGTCGTGGGTGCAGGTGTCCAAGGTTGCCAGCCACTCGCCGTCCGCGTTGAAGACCGCGACGGGCGGCTCACTCTCGACGACGATCGCCTCGCCAGGTTCCAACTCGTCCACCGCACACGCCCGCAGCCACGCCACGCTCCCTGTCAGCCTCCTCTCGCCCGGCACCACTGAGTATGGGGCTGCCCATCTTGTCTGGCCGTCGCCGCGTTCCGTGTGATGAAACGTGCCATTGGCACCGCGCGACGACTCGCCATCACACTCGCAAGTGGCGGGGAACCGACCGCCGCGAGCAACGGGGCTGTTTCGTGAATCTCGGGATCCTCAACACGTTGCACGAAGATGCCGGACTCGTCGACGTGCCCGATGACGTCCTGCTGTCCCAGATCGAGGCGAGGCTCCCTCGCTATTTGCTGGAACGCGCCCGAGCACGTTCGCCGATCGTGTTGGCCGGGTTGGCCATTTGGGGCCTCGCCGCGTTCGGTGTGAGCAATTCGGATTCGTCGACGACGCCGGCGCTGGCAGCCCCGACGACGGTGGCGACATCGAGCGAGCCCTCGACGAGCACGGCCCGGCCGAGCCCAGCCACACCGACGACGGGGACACCGCGACCTGTCGGACTTCAGCCCGCACCATCGATTGCCCCGCCTTCGCTGTCACCGACCGCCGCGTCCACGGTGCCCGAGCGCGCCGCGGCCGCGGGCTCGCTGGCCATTTCCGACAGCGGCTACAGCAGCAGCACGGGAGGCACCCCGCTCGAGCAGGAACCACCCAACGGCAGCTTGCCGGTGGCATCGCTCGGAGGGCAGCACCTGAAGCGCAGCTTCCTGCACCTGTCGGGTAACGGCCACGTTCTTCACCTCGCACTCGAGCAACGCGCATCGAACACGAACGCCGACACGGCGACCGTCGATGCGTGCGCCATCACGGGACCGTGGACACCCAAACGCGCCGTGGCGGCGTCGGACGGTCCAACGTTCGATGCGTCGCGCTGCGTGCCCGGAACCCGCAACCCGGATGGCACGTGGACGTTCGATCTCGCCAAGCTTCCCGGTGGGGCAACGCAACCGAACGGCATCATGCTCGTCCCGGCCGCCGGATCGATGACGACGTTCAACATCGCGTTCTCGAACGTCGCGCTCCCGTAACGCGGCCGATCGCGAACTCGACGAAATAAGCATCGGTAGGCGATGCCTATTTCGTCGAGAATGCAGGGTCCCGCTGGTCGGGCGACGCCTACGTGCGGGCCGGGGCCCGCAGTTGACGCCGACGGGTGCGGCGGACCGGGGCTTCGGCCTGCCCGAGGTACGACCGCACGACCTCCGGGTCGTGCAGGACGCTCTCGGGCTTCCCCCGGGCGATGATCTTTCCGAGGTCCATGCACACGAGCTCGTCCGAGAGCTTGGAGACGAGGGGGACGTCGTGCTCGATGATCGCGACGGTGGCTCGCAGGGTTTGCGCGAGGTCGACCAACACTTCTGCCATCTCTTCGGATTCCGCCTGTGAGAGACCGGACGACGGCTCATCAAGGAACAGGAGTGTCGGCCGGTGCGCGGCGGCGCAGGCCAGTTCCAACACGCGCCGAGTGCCCGTCGACAGATCGGACACGCAGGTGTCGCGGTACCGGCCAAGGCTGAATGCGTCGATGAGCTCGTCGACGCGTCGACGGACCTCGCGCTCGGAGCGCGCCGTCGAGTCGGGATAGAGCAGGCAGGCCAGGGGTTCGCGAACCTCGACATGGCGCTCGAGGCTCACGGCCAAGCTCTCGGCCGCGGTCAGCGATGGGAACAGCCGCACGTCCTGGAACGTCCTCCCGAAGCCAAGTGACGCCCGCTCGGAAGCCGACGCCTTCGTGACGTCGATGCCGTTGAAGGTCAGGATTCCTGCGTCTGGCGCCGTGAACCCCGAGAAGATGTCGAACGCAGTCGTCTTTCCCGCGCCGTTCGAGCCGATCACGCCGAGGATCTGGCCGGGAAACAGGTCGAGATCGACGTCCGATACCGCGGTGACCGATCCGTAGCGCTTCGTGATTCCCCGTGCGGTGAAGACGGGGGCCACGTCGGCTGCCCGCGTCGCGTGACCGTTCCGGCTGGCGACGGCCGCGCCCTTCTTGGTTGCCGTCGCCTGGCCGAAGAACACCGAGCGCACGATGCTGTCTTGCTTCAGGAGATCGGTCGTCGGCCCCGCGAAGCGGACGTGTCCCTTCTCGACGAACACGGAGTCCTCGGCGATGGTCGCCGACACGTTGATCGACTGTTCGACGATGACGAGCGGTAGCCCGTCCTTGTTCAGTTCGCGGGCGACGTCGAGGATGGCGGCGACGACGATCGGCGCCAAGCCGAGCGAGAGCTCGTCGATGAGAAGGAGCCGCGGTTGCGCGAGTAGGCCTTGGGCGATGGCGAGCATCTGCTGCTCGCCGCCGGACAGCAACGACGCGCGTTGATCGAGTCGTTGCTCCAGGATCGGAAACAGCCTGAAGACTCGAGGGAGCGCGGTCTCGAGGTAGTCCTGGTCTCCGCGACGACGCGGCACCCAGCCGGCGAGGCGCAGGTTCTCCCGAACGGTCAGCGACCCGAAGATCGCTTTCGCGGGGACCATCACCAGTCCGCGCTGGACACGTTCGATGGCCCCGAGTGAGGTGATGTCCTCGCCATCGAACGTGATGCGACCGCTCCACGCCGGCACCAGGCCCGCGATCGTCTTCAGCGTCGTTGACTTGCCCGAGCCGTTCGTACCGAGCAACGCGACGATCGAGCCGTCCGGAACGTTGAAGTCGAGGCCGAACAGCACTTGGAGGTGTCCGTAACCGGTGACGATCTCGTCGCATTCGAGAAGCCCGTGCCGGGTGCCGTCGCCGTTGCGGGCAGTGGACACAAGGGTCGTCTCTGCTGCCGGCTCGATCTCCTCGACCGAGGCGCGATCGCCGGCGCGTCGTGCTTCGAAGCCCGGCACCGCCAGACCGCGCCGTCGCGCGACCCCACGCAATCCTGCGTCGCGGACTCGGTAGAGAACTTCCGCCAATCCGCCCGGCGCAACGAGGAGTATCAGGAGGAGCCCGGCCCCGGTCGCGGCGAGTTGCGCCGCACCCGTGAAGTAGTACTGCGCGAAGTACACGTACATCCCACCGAGAACGGCGCCGACGATCGACGAGAGTCCACCCACGACCACCATCGTGAAGAGTTGGATGCTGAGATCTGGGTTGAATGCACCGGACGGCACTCCGCGAATCGCGAGGACGTAGAGCCCGCCCGCGAGCCCGGCGAGCGCACCCGAGATGGCAAACGCGATGAGTTTGACGCGAACCGGTGTGATGGACACCGCGGACGCCAAGCGCTCGTTGTCGCGTGCCGCGATGACCGCGCGACCGATTCGGGACCGGCGCAGGTTCCGCGCGAGCAGAAGCGCGATCGCGAGGACGGCAACGCAGAAGTAATAGAACTCCCGCGGTTGTGAGAGATCGAACCGGTCGAACAACATCGGAGGCGCCACGCGCAGCGGCGTCAACCACTCGAAGTTCTCCGGATTGAGCAGCCACGTGGAGGCCGCCACCGCGAACGCAATCGTCACCGGCGCGAGGAAGAGCCCGGGGATCCGCAAGGCGGGGATGCCGATGACCGTGGCCGCGGTGGCGCCGACCACACAGGCCATCAGGAGGCACAGCAGGTAATCCCAGCCGGCGTTCTCGAGCAGGCTCCCGGTCGTCGCCGCGCCGAGCCCGACGAAGGCGAACTGACCCAGGCTCACTTGGCCGGCCCATCCCGTCAGCACCACGAGCGAGACGCCGATGATCGCGTAGATGGCGATGAATCCGAAGAGGACCTGCTGCGACGCGGAGGTCACGAACGGGATCCCGACCGCCGCGGCAACCACCGCCAGGCCGAGAACGGCGCGGGCGATCCTCACTTCCGGAAGCACTTGCAGTACCCGAGGCACGACGCGGGCCTCGCGCGAGGCAACGAATCCCCCCAGGTCCTCACCGGCGACCCGGACCGTCGCCCGACGCTGCAGCAGCAGCGCAACCAGGATCAGCGCGAACAGCGCAACGTCGACGGTCGTTGCCCGCGGGAAGCTCCAGAACACCGCCTGAGAGAAGACTCCGATTCCCAGACTGGCGATGAACGTCGTCGGGAGACTCTCGAACCGAGCGAGCACGGCGGCGGCCAAGGGTGCGAGCAACGCCGAAGGACCGGCGATCGTGTTCGTCGAGTAGCCGGTGACGCCCGCGGAGAGCATGCCGGCGAGCCCCGACATCCCGGCCGCCACGATCCACGTGACCGAGGACAGCCGACGAACAGGGATACCGAGCAGCAAGGCGCGTTCCTGTGAATCCGCGGCGCCCCGCACACCGATGCCAACGTCGGTCCGGTTGAACAACCACACGAGGCCGACCATCACGGCGATCACGGCCGCAACGGCCAAGAGGTGATTCCCAGTGAAGGTCGCGGGGAAGATCTCTCGCTGGAAGTCGAACGGCGTCGTGAACTGCGGCGTGAGTCCCTGGTTGTTGCGAGTCGTCAGCAGCACGGTCGACGCGAACAAGGTCGCCGCGCCCAGCAGCTGCGCCAGCCCGATCGTCGCGACCGTCAAGATGAGCCGGGGCGCCTGGAAGAAGCGACGGACGACGGTGAGCTCGATCACGGCGCCACTCACCAGCGCGATGGCGAGCCCGATCGCGAAGGCGAGGAAGTAGCTCACGCCGTGGCTGGAGACCAAGAGGACGGCGACCGTCGCGGCGACGCCACCGATCTCGGCTTGCGCGAAGTTCACGATGCGGCTGGAGCGGTAGATGAGCACGAGCCCGAGCGCGGTGAAGGACGCCAGGGCTCCGGTGACGCCACCGAGCACGACGACGCCGAGCGGAAGCCCGTTCGGCAGCACCCGCGCGAGTACGGCCCAGCCGACGAGTGGACCGATGACCACGGCCGCCAGACGGGCCGAGCGGTCGTGCGCAATGCGCGCGAGTCGGTCGCGCACGGCCGCTCTTGTCTCGGCGGGCGGGGGCCCTTCGGAGGTGGACATGTCAGCAGCCGAGCTGGCCTGCGCCCATCTGTGGGTTGTCGAAGGGGTAGCGCGTGCCGTTGTCGCAGGGGATGAAGTCGCCGGCCTTGCCGTCGCCGGCGTTCGTCTTGCTGGGGTCCCAGCGCGCGATCACGTAGTCGGCGGTCACGTTGTAGAGCTGGGCGCCTCGCCACAAGCCGAACTCGCCGGCGGCGTCGGGCAGCGAACCGAACCCGGCTTGGAAGGTGTTGGCGTTGAGGTTCGGTCCGGCCGCTTGGATGGCTCCGACCACCTCGAGCAGGTTCATGTAGATCTGCACGAGGTTTCCGGTACCTGCGCTGCGCGGCGCGGCACCTCCGCTGGCGATACGGAACACCCGGCCCGTTTCCTCGTCGCCGCTGTCGCCAGGTGTGCGACCCAGTGGTCCGACGCTCATGGCGTGGGCCATCTCTTCTTGATCACCGATGCGCGCCGCCGCGGCGGTTGGGTCGACACCGATGAACTCCGGGTGCCAGTTCTGCTGGGAGGCCGCGAGGGTGAGCTGCGCGTACATCAGTGGATCGCCGGCGTGGACGAGTGTCGTGACACCCGCAGCCTTCATCTGGGTGACGATGGCGACGGCTTGCTGGGCCTCGTTGGTGTAGTTGTAGTTGTAGTCGGCCCGCTTCGCGAGCTGTACGCCGCATCGGTTCACGTCCTGCTCGAAGATGTTGCCGCCGGCGGCGAAGCTCGGTTGCTCGATCGAGGTCATGCCAAAGACGCGGGTCGTCTTCTGGTACACGGGATCGCCCGCGAACACCGCGGGCATGCCCGCCATCCGCTGGCACACGGCTGCCGCGGTGGCGTGCCCCCAGTGCTCGCCGGTCGGCCAGAACGGCGTCCCGTGGACGTACGGCGCGTACTGCTCGTACACCGACTCCGGCGTGTAGGGCGTGCCCATCATGATGATGCCGCGGTCCGCCAGCGCCGCGCCGTAGACGACGGCTCCGACACCGGTGATGTCGGCGAAGGCACCCATGTCCTTCTCGCGCTGCGCGTCCGCCTGTGCGCCGGCCTGACCCTGGTCCGCTTGCTCCGCCAGCGCCTGCCCTTGCCCGGCGAGCTCCTTGAGCACGACGGTGCGCCCGTACGTCTCGTAGTTCTGGTTGAAGAAGTCGACCAGAACTTGCGCGTCCGCGAAGAGATCGCTGAACGGCGCAAACCCGACGCTCGCGCCGAAGGCATCTTGGTCGGGGGTGTGACGCATCACCAGCGTGATGGTGGAGTCGGTGACGCCCTGGCCGGTCGCGCCGCCGTTGCCTCCGCTGTACGCCGCAACACAGGGCGGCGCGTAGGGACTCCACGAAACCTGCAACACCCCGAGCCCGCACGGCACGCCGCTGCGCGCGGTACCTGTTTGACTCGCGCCGGCGACGGTTTGTCCACCGTCCGACGCCGATGCTGCGCCCGAAGCTCCTGCCGCGCCAGTTCCGCCCTGGGCGCCGGTGGCGCCCCCGTCCGACGAGTTGTTCGCCGTTCCGGTCGCGGCCGCCGCTCCCGTGGTCCTTCCGCCTGTTGCCGCGTTGGCACGTCCCGCCGCGACGTTCGTGTTCGCCGCTTGATGCTTGGACGGCAAGACGTACACGACGAGTATCAGCACCGCGAGACCACCGATGATCGGTACGTAGCGGCGCGTCAGACGAGAGAAGTACCGATGCAGCGCCGCGTCGATCAGCGGCGCCAGCCGCTCGTCATGCGTCCCGGGACCATCCGACAAACGCGGAACCCCCTGCTCGTTTCCCCCAGTGCTGCGGCCCACAATGATTGGGCGCGACCGTCTTTCTCAATGGCTCCAGTCCGTTCAGCGGAACGCGGGCTGCGGGTGGACGGGTGTGTTCTACGCCTGGAGGTGTTGCGCGATCGCCGCAGCGGCACGGCGCACGGGGTTGACCATGGTCTCCGGATCGAAACGTGCAGTCGGTCCGGAGACGGAGACCGCCGCAACCGCTCGCCCATCGATGAGGATCGGAGCTGCGACGCACGTGAGTCCGACGGCCACCTCTTCCCGGTCGAATGCGACTCCGGCGTCGCGGATCCGGGCCAACTCCTCCAAGAAGAGTTGCTCGACGGCGATCGTGTACGGCGTGTGGCGCTTGAGTCCCTCGCCGAGAACTTCGGTCACGAGGGCTTGATCGCTGAAGGCGAGCATCGCCTTGCCGAGTCCGCAGCACGCAGCCGGGACTCGACGCCCGACGTGGGATGGCGCTCGTGTCGGATCGCGTCCGAACAACTTCTCGAGGTACAGCACCTCGACTCCATCGAGGATCGCAAGGTGCACGATGTAGTGGGTTCGCTCGTACAGCTCGGTGAGGTACGGCAACGCGATGTCGCGGAGCCCGCTCGGCCGGCAGGCCGCGATCTGGTTGCCGAGCTCGAAGAGCCGTCGTCCGAGGCAGTACTCCTTCCCGAGGCGCTCGACGTAGCCCCGTTCCTCGAGGCGCGCCAGCAGTCGGAACACCGTCGACTTCGGCAGTTCCGTTCGGCGGGCCAAGGCGCTCACGCCCAGCGACTTCGCCGTGCCGAGCTCGTCGAGAATGGCCAACGCCTTCCCGACCGAGGTGTCAACGCCGGTGGGCTCGATCGCGGCCGGCCGTTCGACGACAGGCGCCGTTCTCGCGGCCGCGCTCACGCTTGCTACCCCCATGTGCCCCCCGGACCATCAACCAATTGGACTTCGCCATCCCCTTCGCCACGCGTCCCGCTTGTTCCTTCCAGCGGAACGATAAACATCAGGGTCACCGCGGACAAGACGTCGGGTGAGCGCAGTGGGCGTGAGTCGCGTGCCGCCCTGCGTGCCGATGCACGGAACGGAACGTTTCCGTGCGCCGCACACAATGTGTATCTCTGGCTGCGTGGCGCATCCTTCGGCCGCGAGCTGGCCTGTCGCGATCCTCGGGTCGGGAAACATCGCGACCGATCTCATGATCAAAGTCCTGCGCTCGTCTGGTCACCTGACGATGGCGGCGGTGGCGGGCATCGACCCCGGGTCGGATGGGTTGGCGCGGGCGAAGCGCATGGGTGTCGCGACAACGGACTCCGGAGTGCAGGGGTTGTTGTCGTTGCCCGAGTTCGCAGACGTTCGTCTGGTGTTCGACGCCACATCGGCGCCGGCGCACCGCGCGAACTGGGAGGCCTTGGAGTCCACGGGCGTGTACGTGTTGGATCTCACGCCGGCCGCCGTCGGTCCGTACTGCGTGCCGGTCGTGAACCTCGACGACCACCTCGGTGTCCGCAACCTGAACATGGTCACATGTGGCGGGCAGGCCACGGTGCCAATCGTCGCCGCGGTGGGTTCCGTGGCTCCGGTCTTCTACGCCGAGATCGTGTCGTCGATCGCGTCGCGGTCCGCGGGCCCAGGGACACGCGCCAACATCGACGAGTTCACCGAGACGACGGCGCGTGCGATCGAGGTCGTGGGTGGGGCGACGCGGGGCAAGGCGGTCATCGTCCTGAACCCCGCCGAGCCACCGCTGCTCATGCGCAACACCGTGTACTGCCTGGTGGAAGGGGGATGCGATCATCAGCAGGCCGCGAGTGCCATCGAGGACATGGTCTCGCAGGTCCAGGCGTACGTCCCGGGCTACCGCCTGAAGCAGGCGGTGCAGTTCGAGGTGTTCACCCCCGATGATCCCCTGCACATTCCCGAAACCGGCAAGTTCTGGGGAACACGGATCACCGTGTTCCTCGAGGTGACCGGCGCCGCGCACTACCTGCCGGCCTTCGCGGGGAACCTGGACATCATGACCTCGGCCGCCCTGGCCACGGCCGAGCGGCTGGCCGAACAGGTTGCGGATTCCGAGTCCGGGCGAGCGACGGTCGACACGAGCGACGTGCACGCATGACCGACGTGGGCCGCCTGTACATCAGCGATGTCACGTTGCGCGATGGCATGCACGCCATTCGGCATCAGTACACCCGGCAACAGGCTGTCGAGATCGCTCGGGAGCTCGACCGTGCCGGCGTCCAGTCGATCGAAGTTGCCCACGGTGACGGTCTTTCAGGCTCGTCGTGCGTGTACGGCTTCGGGGCGCACACCGACCTCGAGTGGATCGAGGCGGTTGCCGCGACCGTGACGTCGGCGAAGGTGGCGACCCTTCTGCTCCCGGGCATCGGAACCGTGCACGATCTGAGAGCAGCTCGTTCGGCGGGCGCAACCGTTGTCCGCATCGCGACGCACTGCACCGAGGCGGACATCTCCGCGCAGCACATCGCGGCAGCCCGCGAGTTGGAGATGGACACCGTCGGCTTCCTGATGATGTCGCACATGATCGGGCCCGACGAGCTGGCCGCGCAGGCCAAGCTGATGGAGAGCTACGGCGCGACCTGCGTGTACGTGGTCGACTCTGGTGGCGCGCTCACGATGAGCGACGTGGCCGAGCGGTTCGATGCCTTCCGGTCGGTGCTCAATCCGGAGACAGAACTCGGGATGCACGCGCACCACAACCTGTCGCTTGGTGTCGCGAACTCGATCGTTGCCGTTGAGCACGGCTGCAACCGCGTCGACGCATCGTTGGCCGGCATGGGCGCGGGGGCGGGCAACGCGCCGCTCGAGGTGTTCATCGCGGCGGCCAGCCGACTCGGATGGGAGCACTCGTGCGACCTGATCGCGCTCATGGACGCCGCCGACGACCTCGTGAGGCCCTTGCAGGATCGACCGGTGAGGGTGGATCGCGAGACCCTCGCGCTCGGTTATGCCGGCGTGTACTCCAGCTTCCTACGTCATGCCGAACGGGCGAGCGAGCGCTACGGCATCCCGACGGTCGAAATCCTGCTCGAGCTCGGCCGGCGGCGGATGGTCGGCGGTCAGGAAGACATGATCGTCGACGTGACCCTCGACCTCGTGAACGCGAAGTAGCGCTACTCCTGGGCTGCCGCCATGGCGGCGAAGGGATCAGTCCCGTCGGGAAGGCGGTGGCCCCAGAAGCTCGGCGCGTCGTAGTAGCCGGTCGTGTGCGTGGCGTTGTCGACCGAGAG
>JBEEGD010000034.1:0-6044 GCA_041166685.1 Acidimicrobiaceae bacterium
GAATCGAGCACCGATCCGCTGCTACTCAGGAGGTCGACGCTCACCGGGTACACGCCCTCGCCGATGCGGACGTGTTGGGCGTCCGAGGGCAACGCACTTTGGGGGTCGCGGGTTCCGACGGTGGCCACGACGATCCCCGATGCGTCGGGGATTGCCGGCACCTCCACCGCAGCACCGACGCGGGTGCGGCTGAGCTTGCCGGTGAGCGTGGCCCTGAAGTCGGAACGCGTCGGAACGCGGTTGTGCACTTCGACATGGACGCGCGCGCCGCCCGGAGCCCCCGTGACTCGCACGCGCATCGTCAGGTCGCCGTCGGGCTCGATCATCGATGTCTGACTGACGAGCTGCAAGATGTCGGTCCGCGGCTGGAGACGGACCTCTTGGCCGGCGGCCGGGTTTCGGCCCACGTCGAGCACGACCGCGCCGAGCAGCACAAGGCAAGCGGCAAGCCCCCGCTTCATGGCAGAACGATCTGCAACACCGCCAAACCGCCCGGTTGCAGACGGAACCCGAGGTGCTGATACAACGCGAGTGCACCGTCGTTGTGCTCCTGGGTGTTGACCATCGCGCGGTCGACTCCGCGGCGCTTCATCCACCGCAGCCCGTCGATGGCCAAGGCCTGACCGAGACCGCGCCGCTGGTAGCGCGGGTCAACCGCGAGCCGTTGCAGGAAACCGCGTTGCCCGGCGCGACCGGACACGGCGTAGCCGATGACCGCGTCGGCTTCCTCGGCGATCCGAAAGCGACTCGAGGGCGTTGCCGCCATTGCTTCCTCGAATCCAGATTCGTCCAGCCGCCAGAACGCGTCGAACGAGAGCGCGTCGACGTCCAGTGCCGCGGCCCGATCGGCTCGACGACCGCGGCGCAACGGGTTCGGGGGAAGGGCGGGCAGCTCGAGCAAGTCATGGGCCAACAGATGGAGTCGCTCGCGCACGCCGAAGCCGGCCTCGATGAAACCTCTCGACTCGGCCGGACCGAGCGCCGCGGTGATCACCTGCCGAAAACCACGGGTGGCCAGTACGTCACAGCAGCGCCGAGCCGCGTCCGCCGTCGCGGGAGCTCCGTCGGCCAGAGGGGCGACGTACGCGATCCGAGCATCGCCGCGCCATGGGCCGACGCGCAGCCGGTCGGCACCCCATCGCAAGAGGTCGAGGCTCACGCACAGCTCCTGCACACCGCGGCGAGCGTAGGTCGCGCGAACCCGAGAACTACCCTCGTCGCCGGTGCCGGTGCTCTTTGCAACCCATGAGCGCTACCTCGACCACCTCGCTGGGCGCCGTCATCCCGAACGTCCGGCCCGTCTCGAGGCGGTGATCGCCGGCGTCGAGGCCGCCGACCTCGGGGACGCCGTCGTCCCCTTCGCACCTCGGCCCGCCACGCGATCCGAGCTCGAGCGCATTCACGACGCGAGCTATGTCGACGGCGTGGAACGCTTCTGCCAAGAAGGCGGCGGTCGGCTCGACCCCGACACGGGTGCGAGCGTCGCGTCGTTCGAGGTCGCCTTGCTCGCCGCCGGCGCCGGTCTCGACGCCGTCGAGCGTCTCGACCGCGGCGAAGGCGACGCCGCGTTCTGCGCGGTGCGGCCCCCAGGTCATCACGCGCTCGCGGCGCGGGCGATGGGGTTCTGCGTGTTCAACAACGTCGCGGTCACCGCCGGCGCGCTCGCCGATCGCGGTGAGCGCGTGCTCGTCGTCGATTTCGATGCGCATCACGGCAACGGCACCCAGGACCTCTTTTATGACGACCCCCGCGTGCTCTACGTGTCGATGCACGAGTGGCCCCTGTTCCCCGGTACCGGATCGCTCACCGAAGTCGGGAGCGGTGACGGCGTCGGAGCGACGGTGAACTTCCCATTCCCTGCGGGAACCGCGGGCGACGCGTACCTGGCCGCCGTCGACGACGTCGTCATTCCGATCGCCGAGGATTGGCGCCCGACGTGGTTGTTGATCTCCGCGGGATTCGACGGACACCGCCTCGACCCGCTGACGGACCTCGGCCTCACCAGTGGTGACTATTCGCTGCTCACCGCGCGGCTCCTGCCGTTGGTCGGGCCCCGCAGAGTGGTTGGCTTTCTCGAAGGCGGCTACGACCTCGAAGCCCTCGCCGCGTCGGCGGGCGCATGCCTGGCCGCCTTGGCAGGGGTGCACTTCCGACCCGAAAAGCCCACGTCAGCGGCGTTGGGGCGAAATGTCGTCGACGCAGCGCTCAAGATCCATGGTCTTGGCCCCGATTTATGAAGGGTCGACACACCCAGCCTTTGAGGACGTACGCGTGGCCGAGCTGCAGGAGCTGCTCCAGTACCTGATGGAGGTGCGCGGGTCCGACCTCTACGTGAAGGTCGGTTCACCGCCCCACGTCCGCATCGATGGCCGTTTGCAACCGGCGCCGTTCCCGACGGTGGACGTTGCCCAGACCCAGGCGCTGGCCGATGAGATCGTGCCTCGCAATCGGGTCGCCGAGCTCGACGAGCGCGGCGACCTCGACTACGCGCTCAGCGTCTCGGGGGTTGGTCGCTTCCGCGTGCACCTGTATCGCCAGCGGGGTTCGATGGCGATCATCTTCAAGCGCGTCGTCCCAGGCATCCCCTCGTGGGAGCGCCTCGGCCTCCCGCCCGTCGTGGAACGTCTTGCCGCCGAGCCATCCGGCCTCGTGCTCGTCACCGGTCCCGCCGGTTCCGGCAAGACCACGACCGTGAACGCGTTGATCGACAACATCAACGACAACCGAGCCGCGCACATCATCACGATCGAGGACCCGGTCGAGTACCTCCATTCGGACAAGCAGTCGATCATCAGTCAGCGCGAGGTCGGAACGGACACGCGCGACGCGGCGGATGCCGTTCGGCGCGCACTCCGTCAAGGCCCCGACGTTCTTGTCGTCAGCGCGTTGACCGACCTCGACACGATCGAAGCGGTCCTCGCAGCGGCATCCACCGGTCACCTGGTGCTCGCGACGCTGCCGACGACGAGCGCGGCCGAGACCGTCACGCGGGTCATCGACTTCTACCCTCCGCATCAACAGAAGCAGGCTCGTCACTTGCTCGCGTCATCGTTGCGCGCGGTGATCAGCCAGCGGCTGCTTGATCGAGCCGACGGTAAAGGTCGCACCGCGGCCGTCGAAGTCATGGTCAACACGCCCAAGGTCTACGACTGCATTGTCGACGTCGACCGCCATAATGCGCTCGAGCGCATCATCGCCGAGGGCGAGTACCACGGCATGCAGACCTTCGACCAAGCGCTCTTCACGCTCTTCAAAGATGGGCTCGTCAGCCTGCGCGACGCCCTGTCGGTGGCCTCGGCGCCCGAGGACCTACGTATCGCCCTGCAGCAGGCCGGCCTCGCCGCCGCGTACTAACACGATCTCACTCCCCTTCGGGTCGCTCGAACGTGAGTGTCAGGCGGCCGCCTGAGGCTTCGCCTCCAGCGGCGGCTTCGCCTGACTCGCAGTTGCGCCGATGAGCGCGGCCGGTACTCCTTCGAGAGCGATTTCGAGGCACCGCTACCCTCGCTCCCGTGATTCAGGAGCGGCTGCGGCCGGTGCTCGAGGAGACGCGGCCCCTGGCTGAACGATTCGTCTCTGCCGGGCACCGGCTCTACCTCGTCGGTGGGATCGTTCGCGACCTGCTCGCGGACCGCGCCCTCGAACAGCCCGACATCGATCTCACGACCGACGCTCGCCCCGAAGAGACGAAGGCACTTCTGAGTGGCTGGGCCGACTCGCTGTGGACCCAAGGGGAGCGCTTCGGCACGATCGGCGCGAAGAAGGGCGTTCGATCCTTCGAAATCACCACTCACCGCGCCGAGGCGTACGTCCCCGACTCGCGAAAGCCGTCGGTCGTCTACGCCGCGGCTGTCGAAGCCGATCTTTCACGTCGCGACTTCACGGTCAACGCGATGGCGCTCACGCTGCCCGAGCCCGAGCTCGTCGATCCATTCGATGGGCGTAGCGACCTACTGGTACACAAGCGGTTGCGCACACCCTTGGCGCCCGAACAGTCCTTCTCCGACGATCCGCTCCGCATGTTGCGGGCTGCGCGGTTCATCGCGGGCTTCGGACTCGAGCCCGACGACGACCTGCGGTCGGCGATCGATCGGTTGCGGCATCGGCTGGAGATCGTGTCGGCCGAGCGGATCCGCGACGAGCTCGACAAGCTGATCGTGGTTGACGATCCCTCGGCCGGACTGTGGTTCCTGAACAACACCGGCTTGTTCGACGAGTTTCTTCCAGAGATCCCGGGGCTTCGACTCGAGCAGGATCCAATACACCGGCACAAGGACGTACTCGCCCACACGATTGCGGTGGTCGCCAACGTCGCGCCCCGCAAAGCCGATGGGACACCGAACAAGATCGTGCGCCTAGCCGCACTGCTGCACGACGTCGGCAAGCCAAAGACACGCTCGGTCGGCGGCCACGGCGTGACCTTCCACCATCACGAGGTGGTCGGAGCCCGGATGGCACGCGAGCGGCTCACCGCGCTGCGGTACTCCAGCGACGAAGTTGATGCGATCACTCGCCTGGTGTTTCTGCACCTGCGCTTCCACGGTTACGGCGAAGGCGACGGCGGCTGGACCGACAGTGCGGTCCGTCGGTATGTCCGCGATGCCGGCGACTTGTTGACGGAGCTCAACGAACTCACTCGTTGCGATTGCACCACGCGCGATCCGCGGCGCGCGAACGCCCTCGCGCAGCGCATGGACGCGCTGGAAGCTCGAATCGAGCGTCTGATGGAGCAGGAGGAGTTGAAGTCGATCCGTCCGGAGCTCGATGGCAACGACGTGATGGAATTGTTGCAGCTGCATCCTGGGCCGGAGGTCGGCGAGGCGATGCGCTATCTCCTGGAGCTGCGGCTGGACGAGGGAGTGCTCGGCGAAGCGGAAGTCACTCGTCGCCTCCGCGACTGGTGGAACGAGCGCTCCTAAATCCCTTGCTTGCGCGCTCGCACGATGAGCGTCGCGGGGACCCAACGCATCGCTTCCGTCCAGTGCCGCCCGCGCGGCCTGCCTTTGATCGGTTCAGGTTCGAGCACCGTGTCGACACGAAAGTTGGCGCGGCTCAAGCTCGTGAACAGATCAGCGATCGTGAGCGGATAGTCGTCGCCGGTCTCGGCGCCGACGACCCACGGGATCGGTGTGTGGTCGAAGTACGAGCGCCGCAGGATCGGTGGATTCCCGTGAATGTCGACGACGCGGAATGCAGGATGGGGCAGAGAGATCACCAACGGCGCTTCTGGACGTAACACCCGATGCACCTGCCGGAACACGCGGTCGAGGTCGGCGACTGCGCCCAAGGCGTACACGCTCAGCGCCACGTCGATGGTGTCGGCCCGCACGAACGCGAGGTCGGCCAGATCACCGTGGCGCAACTCGACCTTCGTCTCTTCCCGCTCGACCAGCCGCCGGGCGTGCGCCACTTGCTCCTCTGAATCATCGACGGCGATGACTCGTGCACCCTGCTTCGCCATCGCAACGGCGTTTGGGCCGCCACCGGACCCGAGCTCTAGTACCCGTTTGTTCTCGAGGCTTCCGAGCAGGCGCAACTCGGCCTCGCTCGGGATGTCGGGCCCGTACTGCACGATGTCGAGCGACAGGTCCACCCACGCCGGCCACGCGGTGAACGACCGTGCGTTGAGTGACGCAGGCTCGCTCCGGGCCAATGGAGAGCCGACGGGGTCCGCCGAGGTGAAGTCAGTCACCTCATCAGTTTGGTCTGTTTCAACCCTGGATGAATTGCTCGAGTGCGTCTCGGGCTTCTTCGTCGTGCACCTGCACCGGCGGTGACTTCATGAAGTACTGGCAGGCGGGCGTGACGGGACCACCGATGCCGCGGTCCTGGGCCACTTTGGCGCAGCGGACCGCATCGATGATGACGCCGGCGGAGTTGGGGGAGTCGTGGACCTCGAGCTTGAGCTCGACCGTCAGCGGCACGTCGCCGAAGTTGCGACCCTCGAGCCGAATCAGCGCCCACTTGCGATCGTCGAGCCACGGCACATGGTCGGACGGACCGATGTGGACGTCGTGGTCGCTGATCCCCGCGTCGATCTGGCT
>JBEEGD010000035.1:0-8430 GCA_041166685.1 Acidimicrobiaceae bacterium
TGCGAGAGCGGCCGAATCGGCACGCTTGGAAAGCGTGTGTGGGGCAACCCACCGTGGGTTCGAATCCCACTCCCTCCGCTCTAGACGATTCGCGTCCTCGGACGGTCAGCGCGCGAACCCGTGAGAAGCCGGTTGCCAAACGCGCGCCCGCCTCAACGATCCGGCTCAGGCTCACCGAATCGGTGACGGTCAGCCGGATCGTTCAGCTCCGCCCCACGCCCTGTCCTCGCGGTCCTCGACCGGTGGTACCTTGCATGGCGTCGCAAGGGTCCGCGGCGGGCACCTTGGCGAGGGTTGTGCGGCGAGTGCAGCGTTGCACTCGATGATGAAGATACGGCGCGGCAAGTAGGGGGGTTTGCACAGTGGCGGACATCGTCGGCTTCACCGACAACATTCGCGATCTCTCCAACATGGAGGGGTATCAGTTCGAGTTCGTGTGCGAGCGGTGCGGCAACGGCTACCGATCGCCGTACGTCGCCAACGTGAAGGAAAAGGGGCGCGGCCTGCTCCGGGCGGCGTCCTCATTGTTGGGCGATCGAGTGGAAACCCTCGGCAAGCTGTCGAACGCGGCCGAGACACTGAACTACGACCGCGGCACGAACTCGCCTCAGAAGGACAAGGCCATGCAGCAGGCGGTCGAGGCGGTCAAGGACCAGTTCAAGCAGTGCCGGGGTTGCGGCAACTGGGTGTGTGTCCCGGTGTGCTGGAACCACGACATCGGCCAGTGCCTCACGTGTTCACCGAGCGTCGCCGAGGAGGTGTCGCGAGCACAGGCCGCGGCCCAGGTCCGCCAGATCCACGAGAAGGCCGAGACCGTCGACTGGACCGAAAACATCGACATCGCGGAGCGGGCCAAGGTGACGTGCCCGAAGTGCAGCGCCAAGATCGACGGTGGCAAGTTCTGTCCCGAGTGCGGAGAAACTCTGTCGCCCAAGAAGTTCTGTGGCGAGTGCGGCGCCGAATCGAAAGCCGGCGTGAAATTCTGCGCGGAATGCGGAACCAAGCTCTGAACGAGTGAATTCTTTTCCGTGCCGGCTCGACGATGAGCCGGTCACGCTCGCGGTGGAGGCGTCCGGGCTCGTCGCCGGCGGGCGCCACCTCGCGCATGTGGACATCGACGAGGTGCGCATCGACGGCCACCGCATGACGTTGGCCCTCGCTGACGGAGCAACTGCGACCGTGAGCCAACTGGGGCGCCAGCACGACGACTTTCTCCTGAAGTTCGGCGACGCTCGGCGGCGTGCTCGGCGGGCGGCGCTGCTGCAGTGGACCGGCGACGCGCCGATCGACGAGTACGACGGCCGCCGCGGTGATGAGCCCGTCAAAGTGGTGTTGTTCGGTGACGGCGTCACCGTCGATGGCTGGTCCTCGGTCTCCGACGTCGCGCCGCTGTCGCTCATCGAGCGCGTCGGTCGCGACGGCTACAAGATCACCCTTGTATTGCGAGCAGGGCTTGCACCGGTCGTCGTTCGTCAGCTCGGCCGGCGGACCGACGAGTTCCTGCTCGATCTCGAGAAGGCTCGCATCGATCTGGTCCGCCGCACGGCGGACGCGTATGCCGCGCTGTCCGACACGCTGATGGGATTCAGCGCACCGGATGGTTGGGCAGTCACGCCGACCGGGGCCGGACAGTGGTGGGGGGCGCTGCGCGCCGCGGTGGCGTCCGGACGCAGCGCCGAAGTCGACCGGCTCGAGACGCTCGCCGACGGCGACATACGGCTTGGTGTCAAAGCGCAACCGGATGGAGCATCAATGCCGTTCGTGCTCGCGCCGCGAGCCGGAAAGGTGGCGGTTGAGGGCACCGCCGCGGATGAGGCCCGTGCCACCTTCGTCTACGCCACCGACGACATCGACCGCCTGAATGCCGCCCTGCTGCTGACCAGCTTCCGCCGGGAGGCCATCTCGTTGCCCGAGGACCAACTCGGGCGCTGGGCGCTTGCGGTCCGCACGCTCGACGTCGTGCGTTGGGCCCGGTCGGCACTGGTGGCTCGAGTGGTCCACGACGAGGCCTGGGCGGACAAGGTCGCAGAGGCGCTCACGTAGCGTTCCGATTCGATTACGTTCTGTCCCGCGGGCGGACCCCTATCGAGCGAGGTTCGGATGTCCAGAGTGATGTGGCGACGTGTCGTCGCGTGCGTGTTGGTCGCGGTCTTGGTGGCCGCGGGCTGCAGCGGCGGCGGAGGGTCCTCCGCGAAGTCGTCCTCGTCAGGTAGCAGCGCCGCCCCCGCGGCCCGCGGGACCAAAGGCGCGGAAACGCTGAGCGCCGGCGACCCGGCGCAGGCCGGGTACACGCCGACAGGCCCGCTCGTCGCCGACAACGGATTCCGTCCCGAGGTCGACGGGTTCGCGTTCGAGAACTACGGCAAGGCCCCCGAGGGCCAACCGGAGCGGGTCAACATGGGCCCGGACGAGGTGCGCAAACTGTTCGGCGACGGGGTCTGCGCGAGCTTGGCCTCCGGGAAGTGCGACCTGACCCCCATCGCCCAGCAATGGATGGAGAAGTCGAACAAGGCCACCGAGGGAGGCCACTGTCAGGGGTTCTCCGTGTTGAGCGGGATGCTGTGGCGTAAGCAGCAAGACGCCGTACCGTTCGGCGCACCCGCGACGCCCGCGATGACGTTGGACGGGAACGAGCCGCTGCAGCGAGCGATCGCGTATGCGTTCATGTTCCAAACACTGGACGCCTACAACGCGGCGATCATCAAGGGCACCCCGAACGACATCCTCGACAAGCTGCTCACTCTGCTCACTCCGAACTCCACCGAGAGCTTCACGCTGGGGATCTACAAGCCCGGCTTCCAGGCCGGCCACGCGGTAACGCCCTACGCAGTCGAAGACGCCGGCGGAGGCGTTTTCAAGGTGCTCATCTACGACAACAACTTCCCGAAGGTCACCCGGGCGATCACGATCGACCGCAACCAGAACAAGTGGAGCTATGTCGCGGCCACGAACCCGTCGAACCCGGCCGAGCTGTATGAGGGTGATGCCACCACCAAGACCATCGACATCGAGCCAACCACCCCGGGCATCGGCGCGCAGCCGTGCCCGTTCTGCAACAAGGCGGGTGACCCGGCGGGCGGCGGCAAGAGCGTGGCCAAGGGCGCCCAGGCGTCGCCGGTCTCGATGGACGAGATCTACCTCGATGGCAGCGAAACCGACCACGCGCACCTGCTGATCACCGACGAAGCCGGTCGCCGGCTTGGCCGGATCGGCGACGGCAACTTCGTCAACGAGATTCCCGGTGCCGAAGCAATGTTCTCCAAGGCGAACCAGGACTACAACGTCGACGTCGAGCCCTCGTACTTCGTGCCCGACGGTCCCAAGTACACGATCACCGTTGACGGCACCTCGCTCGAGGAGGCCGACCCCACCGCGGTCGGCGTGATCGGCGACAGCTTCGACTTGTTCGTCGACAACCTCAACGTCGCAGTAGGCGAGAAGTCGACGATCACCTTCGATTCCGAGGCAACCAACGTCACCTTCGCGTCAACGAACGCGCAAACGCCGGCGGTCGACCTCGATGTCTCCGATGCCGCGGCGTACTTCGCGCTCAACGTCAGCGGAGCCACTGTCCCCGCGGGCGCCACGCTGAGTTATGCCCTGCCCGTCAACGGCGGACAGCTCACCTTCAGCAGCCCGAAGGGCGCCACCTACGACCTCGCGCTCGAGCGCGAGGACGACCAGGGTGTGCTCAGCTTCAGGCACACGGGCGTGGCGATCGAAGATGGGGACAGCGCCAGCTTCCAGTTCGGCAGCTGGACCAGCCGCGACCAGTCGATCCCGCTCGCCGTCACCCACAACGGTGCGCAGAACACACAGGAACTCTCCAACCAGGCCTGACCCGCGGCTGGGCGATGGAGTGGAGACGGGCTGACCGGCCCGTCGATAGAGTCGGCGCGCATGTCGTACCAGTCCTTGTATCGGCGCTTCCGGCCTCGCCGCTTCGCCGACATCAAGGGCCAGGACCACATCGTCACGGCGTTGCGCAATTCGGTGCGGGAGAACCGCGTCGGCCACGCGTATCTGTTCAGCGGGCCGCGCGGTACGGGAAAGACGACCTCGGCCCGCGTGCTGGCCAAGGTCCTCAACTGTGCCGCGCCCGTTGACGGCGAACCGTGCCTCGAGTGCGACTCCTGCCTCAGCATCGAGGCGGGCACGAGCTTCGACGTCCACGAGCTCGACGCCGCGTCGAACAACAAGGTCGATGACATCCGCGATCTCATCGAGCGGGTCGCGTTCGCCACGCCCGGTCGCACGAAGCTCTACATCCTCGACGAGGTCCACATGCTCACGGCATCGGCGTCAGCCGCGTTGCTGAAGACGCTCGAGGAGCCTCCGCCGGGTGTGGTCTTCGTGCTGGCGACCACCGACCCGCAGAAGGTGATCCCCACCATTCGCAGTCGCACGCAGCACTTCGAGTTCCACCTCTTGCCGGCGGCGCCGCTCGAGGAGTACGTCCGCCATGTCGTCGACGAGGCCGGACTCGACGTCACGCCTGATGCCATCGATCATGCCGTGCGGGCGGGCAACGGGTCGGCTCGCGATGCGTTGTCGGCCCTCGAGCAAGTGGTCGCCGCCGGCGGGGTCGCTGAGCGCGAGATCTCGGTGGATGAGCTCATCGAAGGCCTCGTCGAGCGCGACGTAGGGCGCGTGCTTGTCGCGGTCGCTGATGCGGTCAACGTGGGCCGTGACCCGCGCCTGCTCGGTCAACAGCTCGTCATCCGCTTGCGCGACGTCTTCCTCGGTGCCATGAAAGCGCCGCTCGACCATCTGGCCGACGCCGACCGCGAGCGAGTCGACGCGCTCGTCGAACGGTTCGATCGCCCGTTCATCACGCGCTGCATCGAGGTGTTGGGTGACGCGCTTGCCGCGATGGTCGAGGCTGTCGATCAACGCATCGTGCTGGAGGCCGCGCTCGTCCGTCTGGCCAGCCTCGAAGCCGACACGACGCCGGCGGCATTGCTCGAACGCATCGAGCGCCTCGAGCGCGCGCTGGCGAGCGGCGGCGTGTCGACGCCGCCGTCACCTCCGCCGGCCAAAGGAGAGAGCCCGGCAGCCGCGGGCCGCCGCGCCATCACCCCGCCATCGTCGGTTGCCACGGCCGAGTCTCCCAGTGGTGACCTGCCGAGCCGCGACGACTTGACGCTGGCATGGGGCGATGTGCTCCTCGCCAAGATCCCACGCGCCGCGAAGGCGCGCTACAGCTCGGGCCGCTTCGTCGAAGTCGGGGCGAACGGCGCGGTGTTCGCGGTGCCCAACGCGCCGCACATGGCGAAGTGTGAGGAGTTTCGCGCCGACGTCGAGCGGGTGTTGGGCGAGCACTTCGGCAGCCCGTTCCCGCTCGTGCTCACCGTCGACGACAGTGCGCCACCCCCGGCCACCAAGCCGGCGCCTTCTCCCGCGAAAGCGGTGGCGCCGAAGGTCCGCGCGCCGAAGATCGCAGAGACCGAAGAGGTGATCGACGTGCACGAGCTCGTCGACGCCCCCCCCGACAACCGCACGAGCCTCGACCAGCTGGCCGAAGCGTTCCCCGGTGCCGAGTTGCTCCGAGAGGACAACGATGGCTGACGACGAAACCCTTGCGGTCCCCGAGATGCCCGACCTCGGCGGCATCTTCGACAGCCTGCAGAAGGTGCAGCAAGCGCGATCACAGCTCTACGAAGGCCACGCGGGAGGTGGTGCGGTCGTGGTGCGGGCGACGGGTGATCTCGACTTCGAATCGGTCACGATCGCCCCCGAGGTCGTCGACCCTTCCGACGTCGAGATGCTGCAAGACCTCGTGCTCGCGGCGTTGCACGATCTCGCCACGACGATGGCGTCCGCCCAGCAAGAAGCCATGGGCGCCCTCGGCGCGCTCGATCTTGGGGGCATCCTCGGCGGCGGCGCGATCGACGCGTCCTCCGACGAGACTTGATGGCGGTCTACGCCGCACCGGTTCAAGAACTGATTGATGAGCTCGGGCGGCTACCGGGCATCGGACCCAAGTCCGCGCAGCGCATTGCCTTTCACTTGCTGAAGCTGACCCGCGCCGACGCCGCCCGGCTGGCGAACGCCATCGTCGAAGCGAAGGACAAGGTCACTTTTTGTTGTCGGTGCTTCAACATCGCGGAAGTCGACGGCGGGAGCGACGAGTTGTGTTCCATATGTGTCGATGACCGACGCGACTCGACGAGCATCTGCGTCGTCGAAGAACCACGCGACATCGTCTCGGTGGAGAGGACCGGGGAGTTCCACGGTCGCTATCACGTGCTACAGGGGGCGATCAGCCCGATCGAAGGGGTTGGACCTGATCAGCTGCGCGTGAAGGAGCTACTGGTTCGTCTCGAAGGAGAAGGCGTGCAAGAGGTCATCCTCTGCACGAACCCCAACATCGAAGGTGAGGCGACCGCGCTCTACCTCGCGCGTTTGCTGAAGCCCATGGGTCTGCTCGTGACGCGCATCGCCAGCGGGCTACCGGTGGGGGGAGACCTCGAGTACGCGGATGAGTTGACACTGGGGCGCGCGCTCGAAGGCCGGCGCGACGTCGAGGGGTAGCACCTTCTGCGCAAGACAGACCGCGGTCTAACGTTTCGTTCTCCGGAGGGGCTGTTTTTTTCGGCTTCCCAGAAAGGACTCGAACCGATCCGTGGCCGAAACGGTCATCCTCTGTGGCGGCAAGGGCACGCGCGCGTATCCGCACACGGTCGAGCTGCCCAAGCCGCTGCTCGAAGTGGCGGGTCGCCCCGTGCTTCGCCATGTCATGGAGCTCTACGCATCGCAGGGCCACACGCGGTTTGTCTTGGCGGCCGGGTACAGGGTGGAATTGGTCGAGGAGTTCGCCGCCTCCGTGCCGGCCGCGTGGGACGTCGACGTCGTGGACACCGGTCTGGACACCAACACTGGTGAGCGCCTTCTGCGGTGTCGCGATCGAGTGGGTGATCCGTTCTTCGCCACGTACGCCGACGGTCTCGCGAATGTCGATCTCGCCGCGCTCGAAGCTTTTCACTGCGGTCACGACGGCGTGGCAACACTCACGACGGTGCCGCTTCCCTCGCCCTATGGCACGATCGAATTCGATCGTCAGGGCCGCGTGAATCGGTTCAGTGAGAAGCCGAGACTCGTCGACCACGCGATCAACGGCGGCTTCTTCATGTTCGACCAGTCAGTCTTCGAGCATTGGGAAGGCGCGGATCTCGAGCGTGAGATCCTGCCGAGATTGGGCGCGGCCGGGCAACTGTTCGCGCGGCGGCACGAAGGTTTCTGGAAGTCAATGGACACGTACAAGGACGCGCTCGAACTGAGCGCGCTCGCCTCAGGAGGGAGCGCGCCGTGGCTTTCCCCGGCAACGCCCGCGTCCTGGTAACGGGTGCGACGGGCTTCATCGGCTCGCATCTGGTCCGCCGGTTGGTTGACGACGGCGTCGAGGTGCACGCGCTCACGAGCGTCGTCAGTTCCGTGTATCCAGTGCGGTTGGCGCCGCTTCGGCACCGCATCAGGCTTCACGGTGGCAACCTCAGCGACCGGTCGGCGATGGATGCCGTAGTCGCCGAGGCGCAGCCAACTCACATCTTCCACCTCGGCGGGTACACGCACGTCGGGAAGTCTTGGCAGCGAGTGGACGAGTGCATCCAGACGAACGTGCAAGGCACCGTGAACTTGCTCAACGCCCTCGAGAGTTCCGGATGTCAGCGATTCGTCAATCTCGGAACGAGCGAGATCTACGGCAACGTGAGTGTCCCCTTCCAGGAAAACGCCGTGGTCAACCCGATCTCGCCATACTCGGTGAGCAAGTATGCGGGCGAGCGGTTCTGCCGTATGTTCCACGAGGGCCGGGGCTGGCCAATCGTCATGGTCCGGCCGTTCAACGCGTACGGTCCGGCGCAGACCCCCGACCGGGTGATTCCCGAGATCATCGGCCGTGCCTTGCGCGGTGACGAGCTGAAGATGACCATGGGACGACAAACCCGCGAGTTCAACTACGTCGCCGACCTCGTTGAGGGCATCGTGAGCGCGGGAACGGTTGAAGGGATCGACGGTCAGCTCTTCAACCTCGGATGCGGTGAGGAGATCTCGATGCGCGACCTCGCCACCGAGATCCTCGACTTGCTCGACAACCCGATCGAGCCGAAGTTCGGCGCGCTCCCCGAGAGGCCGACCGAGATCCCCCGGATGTTCTGCGACAACACGCGCGCCCGTGAAGTGCTCGGGTGGACACCGCGTCATACGTTGCAAGAGGGCTTGCAAGAGACGATTGCGTGGTACCGAGCGGAGCTCGCGAACCCCCACTCGCAGTTTGTGGCATGAGATCAACGGTGACCTGATGGCCGACGTCGACGTCCTCGTCGTCACCTACAACACCGCGGCCCTCACCGTCGCCGCGTTACGGCGCACGCTGGAGTCCACCGGAACGATCGACATCCGCTTGCTGGTGCGCGACAACGGGTCGTCGGA
>JBEEGD010000036.1:0-8672 GCA_041166685.1 Acidimicrobiaceae bacterium
ACGATCCCTCGCTGGGTGCGAACGCGGTCGAGGAGATCATCCGATGGGTGACGCCGGTGAAGGAGTTCATGCGCACCGCCACGGAGGACCGCACCGTCGGAGACGTGACGATTCCTGCCGGCGACTCCGTGTACCTCGCGTACCTGTCGGCCAACCGAGACGAGGACGTGTTCGAAGACCCGTTCCGGTTCGATGTCGGGCGGCCCGACAACAAGCAGGTCGCGTTCGGCTACGGCGTCCATTTCTGTCTGGGCGCTCACCTCGCTCGCCTCGAGCTGCGGGTCTTCTTCGAAGAGCTTCTCAAGCGGGTCGATGACCTGCAGCTCGCCGGTGAGCCGTCGAGGTCCGCCACGGTGTTCGTCGGCGGCTTGAAGCATCTTCCCGTTTCGTATCGAATGCGCTGATGACCGCGACCGACGAGCTCCAGATCACCGAGCCACCCGAGCTGGCGGAGTTCCGGCTCAAGGCGAGGTCGTTCCTCACCGAGCACGCGCCGAAGCGCGCGAAGCGCGGTGAGGACGAAGGGCCGGCGTTCGAGGCCACGGTCGCCGACGTCGCGACACAGAAGACGTTCCAGGCAGCGCTCGCCGACGCCGGCCTGGCGGGACTCACGTGGCCGAAGCCGTGGGGGCAGGGCCTCACTCCCGAGCACCAGCGCGTCTTCAACGAGGAGACGGTCGGCTACGAGCTGCCGACGATCGTGTACACGATCGGTCTCGGCATGGTGATCCCGACGATGATCGAGTTCGGCACCGACGCCCAACGCGAGCGTTATGTCGCCAAGGCGCTACGAGGCGAGGAGATCTGGTCGCAGCTGTTCTCCGAGCCTGGTGCCGGGTCCGACGTCGCCAGCCTGCAGATGCGCGCGGAGCGCGACGGCGACGAGTGGATCCTCAACGGCCAAAAGGTCTGGACCACGGGCGCGCAGATCTCCGACTTCGGCGCAGTGATCGCCCGCACGAACCCGGACAATCCGAAGCACCGCGGCATCACCATGTTCATCATCGACTTCAAGGCACGCGGCGTCGAGATCCGGCCCCTGCGCCAGATGAATGGCGGATCCGGGTTCAACGAGGTGTTCTTCACCGACGTGCGCGTGCCGGACAGCAACCGGATCGGCGACGTCGACGACGGCTGGCGCTGCGCGATCGCCATGCTGATGAACGAGCGCGTCGCCATCGGCTCCGGTGGTGGCGGCGGACGCAGCGTTGGCGTGAAGCCGCTCATCGAGCTCGCCCGCCGGCGCGGGGTGCTCGAGGATCCCGTCGTGCGCCAGGGCATCGCCGACGTCTACATCCGAACCCAGATCATGGGCTACATCGGGCAGCGCACCCGCGCGGCAGTGAAGGCGGGCAAGGCGCCAGGCCCCGAGGGTTCCATCGCCAAGCTCGCCGGCGCCCTGCTGGCGCGGCGCACCTCCGATCTCGGCATCGCCATCGCCGGTGCCGGCGGCCAGGCGTGGGAAGACAAGCGCGACTCGCGATGGGCCCTTGGCGTCCTCTCCGCACCCGCGGCGCGCATCGCCGGCGGCACCGACGAGGTGCAACGCAACATCATCGGCGAACGTGTCCTCGGACTTCCGAAGGAGCCACAGGTCGACCGTGACATCCCGTTCAAGGAACTGAAGGTCGGCACCCAAACGACGGTGTGACCAGCGCGGGGCGGCGTCGTCCGAGCCTCTGATTGCAGACACGGAATAGCGTCGCGCCAAGTATGGTTGACACGTCACCAAAGTGGGATCCAGCTCTCCGACTAGGACGTGGTCGCCATGCCCGCAATCACTGTTGAGGACACGCTCGTCCTCCCCCGTGTTCCCCGACCCGACCCCGCCGTGTCGCATCCGCGACCTGTTGCCGAGGTCATCACCGCGCACCGCCAGACAGAAGGCGCGGGGTTCACGATCCGGCGCCCCTTCCCCGGCGGCCTGTCGATGGCCGACTCGGACCCGTTCCTGCTGCTCGACCACCTCGGCCCGCAGGTCAACGCGCCTGGAGAGGCCAAGGGCGCACCGTGGCACCCTCACCGCGGGTTCGAGACCGTGAGCTACATCCTCGACGGTGAGATCGCCCACCACGACACCAACGGCGGCGGCGGCGTCATCGCCGAGGGTGACACCCAGTGGATGACCGCAGGCGGCGGCATCCTTCACGACGAGCTGCCGACCGAGAAGATGTACCGCGGCGGCGGTCCGACGCACGCCGTGCAGCTGTGGGTCAACCTGCCCCCGGCGCTCAAGATGACACCAGCGCGCTACCAATCGATCACGAAGGACGCGCTGCGTCTGCTGACCTCTGACGACGGTGGCGCGCTGATCCGCCTCATCGCGGGCGACGTCGCGGGCTTCAGCGGGCCGGGCGTGACCCACACTCCGATCACGTACGCCCACGTCACGCTCGCCCCCGGCGCGCAGATCTCCGTCCCGTGGAATCCGGCGTTCAGCGCGTTCGCCTACGCCCTCACCGGCCGCGGCACGGCCGGAGCCGAGGGTCGGCCGATCGAGAGCGGCCAGCTCGTGGTCTTCGGCCCCGGCGACCATCTTGTGGTGGCTGCCGTCGACCGCCAGGCCGAACCGCTCGACGTGCTCCTGCTCGGCGGGCTCCCGATTCGCGCACCGATCGCCCACTACGGACCGTTCGTGATGAACACCCGCGAGGAGATCATTCAGGCTCTCGAGGATTACGAGGCCGGCAGGCTCGGCATCGTCCCCGCCGACCAACTCGCGCCGCGGAACTTCGCCTGACGGTTGCATTCGACGTCGCACAAGCGAATGAGCAGGCCGCGCACGCCTGGAGTTCCGGGCCTGCCGCCACCCATTTTGACGCGCGCTCCTACTCGATCAACTCGAGTAGCCCTTCGCAGTCCACCACCGTGACCGTGAGTGCCGAATGGGCTCGCAGGCCGAGAACCGGTCCGACGCGCTGTCGGAAGTGCACGCACAGTCCTCGATCGGTGTTCGTTCCGAACGTGAGACCGTCGTCGGCAAACGACAGCCGGGCTCCGATCGCGGTGTACCACCGGTAGTTGGTGGTCACGTGACCGCCCGCAACGTTGTCGAGTGGCGTCTTCAGGCGGAGGAGTCCGAACGATGCCCGGAACCACCCGTCGTCGTCGAGCCGTACGCCATCCCTGCTCGGACGGACGCCGAGTGGCAACCACATGGGGGCGAAGCGTTTGTCGAATCGATAGGGAAAGTACGCGTCACGCACTGGGGTCTTCGGCGTTTCAGATCGCGCGCATCCGGTTGTTGCGCGCGTTGTGTTCCACCTCTGCGAGCCCGAGCGCCTCGAGCACCGGTGGCACATAGCTCCCGAACCGACCGCGCAGTCCTTTCTTGAGGCCGTACCACCCCTTTGCAGGGTTCTGCGGCGACCGACCCCACGCCTCGACAGTGCCGTCCTCAGCTGGCTTTTGTTCATCCGCGTTACCGAGCGGCATCCAGTCCTCGTGCTTGCGCAACATCGCGTGAAGGTCGTCGATGCAGCGGAGGTGATAGCGCAGCTGGGTTGACCCGACCTGGACCACCAGAGCTGGAGGGTCGGCGCCGTCGTCGCGCCACGCCTCGAACCCGGACTTGCCGGGCGGCGTTTTCAGCACCCACGGGTCCTCGCTCGTTCCCGAGCCCTTCACGGCAGCGGACATGCGCCGAGTATTGCCCGAATCGCGGTTCCACAGGTTCGGTCGGTGATAGGCAATCGCGCCATGACGACGGCGGTGATGAGCGGGATCGACCTCACCGATCTCGACAACTTCGCCCACGGGTTCCCGCACGCGCTCTTCGAGCAGCACCGGCGGGAGGCATCGGTGTACTGGCACGAGCCAACGGCGCACACCCCCGGCGGCGAAGGGTTCTGGTCGGTCGCCACCTACGCCGAGACGGCGATGATCCAACTCGACGCGGTCACCTACTCATCTGAGCGCGGCGGCGAGCGTCGCCACGGCGGCACCTTGCTTCAGGATCTCGAGGTCGCCGGCATGGTGCTCTCGATGATGGATGATCCCCGCCACGCCCGTATCCGGCGGCTGGTGAGTGCGGGCCTCACGCCGCGGACCGTGGGGCGCTTGGAGGACGAGCTGCGCGGGCGGACGATCGCGCTCCTCGATGCGATCGAGGATGACGCGCCGTTCGACTTCGTGACGGCGGTGGCGAGCGAGTTGCCGATGCAGGCCATCTGCATCCTGCTCGGCGTGCCCGAGGACGACCGCCACGAGCTGGGAGCGTTCTTCGATGCCGGCTTCGACATTCGTGAGGGTGACGCCGGCTTTGCCGACACCGGCCCGACGGCCGAAGCGGATGCGGCCGCGGGAGGCCTGGCGATGCTCGACTACTGCGTCGCCTTGGTGGCGGCCAAGCGGGCGGCACCAACCGACGACATGCTCTCGGTCGTCGTGCACGCGACGCTGCCCGATGTCGAGCCTGCGCAACTGACGGATGTCGAGCTGTACTCCTTCTTCTCCTTGTTGTTCGCCGCGGGTGCGCAGACGACCCGACATGCGATCGCCGGCGGCGTGCTGGCCCTGCTCGAACGCCCTGACCAGCTGCCGGACCTTCGTGCCGATCCAGGCGTGCTCGGTACCGCCATCGAGGAAGTGCTGCGGTGGACGACGCCATCGCCGGCAAAGCGGCGCACCGTCGCGCAACCGGCGATCCTCGCGGGCCATGCCGTTACGCCGGGGGAGAAGGTGCTGTTCTGGGAGGCGTCGGCCAATCGCGACGAGCAGGTCTTCGATCATCCGACGACGTTCGACATCCGCCGAGATCCGAATCCGCATCTCGCCCTCGGTCGCGGCGCGCACTACTGCCTCGGCGCCAACCTTGCCCGCCTCGAGATGCGCGTCGTGTTCGAAGAAGTGCTCAGTCGCTTCCCGGCAATGGAGCAAGCCGGCGCCGTCGAATGGACGCGCAGCAACCGCCACTCCGGCATCCGGCACCTCCCGATACGGATGCGCCGCTGACGCCGTTGACGGCGACCGTCAGCCGCCCATCGCGGCAGCGCGCTTCTCCATCTCCTCGGGGGACACGTCCTCGACATGGGACGCGACGTTCCAGCGGTGGCCAAACGGGTCCACGAACTGGCCGGACCGGTCGCCGTAGAACTGGTCCTGGACCGGTGCGATCTCCTTCGCACCTGCCTTGATCGCCCGAGCGAACACGTCGTCGACATCGGCGACGTACACCATCATCGTCACCGGTGAGCCGCCGAGTTCGGACGGTGTGGGCGCACTCATGCCGGGAAAAGGATCGGCGAGCATGATCATCGAGCCTCCGATCGCGAGCTCAGCATGGCCGACTTTGCCGTCGGGGCCGCCCATGCGGACGCGCTCTTCGGCTCCGAGGATGTCGGTGTAGAACGCGATCGCCTTTTCTGCGCTGTCGACGCTCAGGTACGGCGTCACTCTCGGGTACTCCGACGGGATGGGCTCAACCTTGGCCATGAGTGCTCCTTCGGGTCATCGAGTCGCGTCGAACCTACGCCCATCGCCGACGCACCGTCGTCCTGCGGAAAGTGGAAGAAATTTCCCCGGGCCTGTCCTCTGGGGTCTTGGCCGTTCGTAGCACCTGTTGAGAAGCGGGCATCGGGCCTGCTGAACGAGAGGAGCCCCCAATGACCGCAACGGCCCTGACCACGACCACCACCCGGTCCGAGACCCACACCGTCTCCAACCGCCAGCTGCGTCACGCTGGTGCAGTCGCGGGCGTCGCTGCTTCCGTCGCCACCACCAGTGTTGCCGTCGCCGCGGATGCGATCGGCGTACCGATCAAGATCGCCGGCGAGTCGATCCCGATGGCCGGCTTCGCGCAGCTCACGGTGTTCTTCACGGCCGCCGGCATCGTCCTGGCCAGCGTGATGGCCCGCCGAGCCGCTCGCCCTCGTCACACGTTTGTGACCACGACGCTTGCGCTCACCGCACTGTCGTTCGTCCCCGACGTGCTCGCCGACGCGCAGACCGCGACCAGGCTGACGCTCGTCCTCACGCACGTCGTGGCCGCCGCGATCGTGATCCCCGCGCTCGCCTTCCACCTCGCCGACTGAGCGCGACCAACCCCGAACATCCGAGAACCTGACCACCCGACCAACCCAACCAGTAAGGATCAAGACCATGACCATTTACATGCTCTCCGTGCACCACAGCCCCGACGCCCCGCCTCCGGACCCGGAAGAAATGCAGAAGGCGTTCAAGCAAGTCGACGAGTTCAACGCCGAGGTCAAGGCCGCCGGCGCCTGGGTGTTCGCCGGTGGACTCGAATCGCCAGAGATCGCCACCGTCGTCAACGCCAAGGACACCGACGTGGTCATCACCGACGGACCGTTCGCCGAGACCAAGGAGCACCTCGGCGGGTTCTGGGTCATCTCGGCTTCCGATCTCGATGCGGCTCTCGCCTGGGCGGCGAAAGGATCTGCAGCGTGCATGGGTCCCGTCGAGGTGCGGCCCTTCCAAGGCGACACCGAAACGCTCTGAGCGACGATTGCCACGTGCCGTCCGTCGACCGCAACGCGCTCGAACGAATCTTCCGTGATGAGTCCGGTCGAGTGATCGCCACCCTGATCCGCCTCTTCGGTGACATCGACGTCGCCGAAGAGGCGGTTCAGGAAGCGTTCCTGGTTGCGAGCGAACGATGGCCGAAGGACGGGGTGCCGCCCAACCCCGGTGGGTGGATCACCACGACCGCTCGTAATCGAGCGATCGACCGCCTGCGTCGCGAAGCCTCCCGTCATGACCGTCACGTTCAGGCCCTCGTCCTCAGCGAGTCCGACGAGTTCACGGAAGCAGATCCCGAGATGAAGGACGACCGTCTTCGACTGATCTTCACCTGCTGTCATCCCGCGCTTGCACCTGAAGCGCAGATCGCGCTCACGCTGCGGCTGTTGGGTGGGCTCGAAGCGCCATACATCGCCCGCGCGTTCCTGGTCCCCGAGCCGACGATGGCGAAGCGGCTCGTACGGGCGAAGCAGAAGATCCGCAACGCAAAGATCCCGTATCGGGTTCCGACGAGTGCGGAGCTCCCCGATCGGCTGCGGCCGGTGCTGGCCGTCATCTACTTGATCTTCAACGAGGGTTACACCGCGACCGAAGGCGACGCGCTCATCCGCGATGACCTGTGCGCTGAAGGGATCCGGCTCGCTCGTGTGTTGGTCGAGCTGATGCCTGACGAGCCGGAGGTGATCGGACTGCTGGCGCTGCTGCTGCTCATCGATGCGCGTCGCGCGGCGCGCACATCAGCCGATGGAACGATGATCCTGCTGCCCGATCAGGACCGCGCTCGGTGGAATCGCGATTTGATCGACGAAGGTCAAACGCTCGTGCGCCAGTGTCTCCGCCGGAACCAGCCGGGGCCGTACCAGATCCAAGCGGCGATCAACGCGGTCCACAGCGATGCCGCGACCGCGGCCGACACCGACTGGCATCAGGTGCTCGCGTTGTACGACCAGCTTCTCGCGTTCGCGCCAACACCCGTTGTCGCGCTCAATCGTGCCGTGGCAGTCGCAGAAGTGCACGGCCCGATGATCGCTCTCGCGGCCATCGAAGACCTCGCGTTGGAGGAGTACCACCTCTATCACGCCACTCGCGCCGAACTGCTGGTTCGGCTCGGGCGACGCAATGATGCGCGCGATGCCTACGACCGCGCCTATGACCTCACCACGAACGCCGCCGAGAAGAACTTGCTCGACGGCAAGCGCCGATCGTTCTGAGCCGGGTCACATCGCGTCGAGCGCGGCGGCGATCCCCGCCAGGTCGACGGCCGCATCGTCGGTGATACGGCAGAGCGCGGTGATCGCGACGTAGCCGGCCTCGACCGCGCCGCTGTCGGTGTCGGCGGGGAGCAAGAGCGGATCGCCCCACTCCATTCGTACGTCGAAGGCGCCGTCGTGACCCAGTTTGGGAATGAGCTCCGCGCCGGCCAACGCCCTCGGCGGCATCAGTGCCACCTCGGTCCGCCGCCACCCGGCGAGCTCGTCGAGCCGACGGTTCGGCACGTTGACGTTGACGACGATCGGGTCGGCGGGGAGATCGGCGAGCAGGGCCCGAGCGACGCGTGCACCGACCTCGGCAGCGGTGTCCCATTGCTGATCGACGAGCATGTCGTCCCAACCTTGGCCTTCGACGCCAAAGTTCTCGACGGCCTGACTCACGGCGAGTCCCGAGACGCCGCCGTTGCGAGCCGTGAGGGCGGCGCCGACAGTGCCGGAGTGATAGATCGCCCGGCCGGCGTTGGCGCCGGGATTGATCCCAGAGACGATGAGATCGAACGGCTCGCCGAAGACACCGAGCCGTCCGAACATCACGCACAGCGCCGGCGGACCTGTGACCGACCAGGCTTCCGGCACCCCCTCGACCTCGACCCGGTGGACCTCCGGCCGGATGAGATGCAAGGTGCCCAGCGCGGCGCTCGCACCGGAGTACTCGCGATCCGGAGCGGCGACGACGACGTCACCCAACTCCACGAGGCGACGAGCGAGGACGTGGAGGCCGACGGCATCAACACCATCGTCGTTGGTCACGAGAATGCGCACGGAAAGCTTCCTAGCGCGCCGCAACACTCCGACGCTACGCGGTGTCCAGTTCTTCCAGGCGCCGTTCGAACAAGCGTCGCTCGGCGTCGTCGTGAACGAGTGCCAGCGCGCGGCGGTAGGCATCGCGCGCCTCGTCAGTTCGACCGAGGCGGTGCAGCA